>NZ_LRQV01000049.1 GCF_001567585.1 Micromonospora rosaria | reverse complement strand
GCCCGGCACGCCGCGGTCCCACCGGCCGGCCGACGCCGGGTGACCTGCCGGGGTGACACGGCGGTGCCGGTGGGTCGGGTCCTTCGCGGACCCGGGTCCCACCGGCCCTGGGGGGTCAGTCCCGGGCGCCCACCGGCTCCAGGGGCTCCACCGGGGTGACGGGGCCGGATAAGCGGGCGATCCGGCCCGGCCACCAGAACCGGTCCCCGAGCAGGAAGGTCAGCGCCGGCACCAGCACCGTGCGGACCAGCAGGGTGTCGAGCAGGACGCCGATGCAGACGATGATCCCGATCTGGGTGAGGGTGAGCAGCGGCAGCACGCCGAGCAGGGCGAAGACAGCGGCGAGCAGGATGCCGGCGCTGGTGATGACGCCGCCGGTGACCCGGAGCGCGGAGAGCATCCCGTCGCGGGTGCCGAGGGTGCGGGCGTCCTCCCGTGCCCGGGTGACGAGGAAGATGTTGTAGTCGACGCCGAGCGCGACGAGGAAGACGAAGGCGAGCAGGAGCACCCCGCTGTCCAGCCCGGGGAAGCCGAGCAGGTGGTCGAAGAGCAGCCACCCGGCGCCGATGCTGGCGAAGAACGACGCGATTACGGTGAGCACCAGCAGCAGCGGGGCGAGCAGCCCGCGGAGCAGCAGCACGAGCACGGTGGCGACCAGCAGCAGGATGATCGGCATGATCAGCCACAGGTCCTTGCGGTCGGCGGCCTCGGAGTCGTGGGTGGCGGCGACGGTGCCGCCGACGATGGCCCCGTCGGCGCGGTCCGCGCCCTCGACCGCCGGTGGGGCGGAGTCGGGTACGGCGGCGACGGCGTCGCGCAGCGCGTCGACGGTACGTTCCGAGGCGGGGGTGCCCGGTTCGGCCTCGAGGACCACGTCGATCTGGGTGACGGTGTCGCCCGCCCCGCCGGGGCGTACCGAGGCGACGCCGGGTACGGCCGCGGCGGCGTCGGTGACGGCCTGCGCCGCGCCGGGGGTGGTGAGGACGGCGACGGGCTGGGTCGTGCCGGCGGGGAACGAGCGGGCCAGCGTCTCCGCGCCCGCGACGGCTTCCGGCTTGACCCGGAACTGCTCGGTCTCGGAGAGCCCGGTGCGGATGCCGAGCCCGCCGAGGGCGAGGGCGGCCAGCAGCACGGTGGCGAGCAGCGCCACCGGCACCGGGCGGCGGACCACGGCGGCGCCGAGCCGGCCCCAGAGCCGTCCCTCCGAGCCGGTGGTGCCGACGTGGGGCACGAAGGGCCAGAACAGGCCCCGACCGAAGATCACCAGCGCGGCGGGCAGGACGAGCAGCGCGGCGAGCATGGCGAGGATGACGCCGGTGGCGCAGGCCACGGCGAGGGCCCGGTTGGTCTCCTGCTCGGACAGGAGCAGGGTCAGGACGCCGAGGACGACGGTGGAGCCGCTGGCGATGATCGGCTCGGCGGTGCGGCGGCGGGCCGCGCGCATGGCGACGAAGCGGTCCGGCTCGCGGCGCAGTTCCTCGCGGTAGCGGGCGATGAGCAGCAGGGCGTAGTTGGTGGCGGCGCCGAAGACGAGGACGCTGGCGATGCCGGTGACCGCGCCGCCGTTGAGGTGGATGCCGACGGCGGGGACGATGACGTCGATGGCGCGCAGGGTGAGCTGCTCGGTGGCGGCGACCACGGCCAGCGGCACGATCCACAGCACCGGGCTGCGGTAGGTGATCAGCAGCAGGACGGCGACCACGATGGCGGTGAAGATGAGCAGGGTGGTGTCCGCGCCCTCGAAGACGTCGGCCAGGTCGGCGGTGAAGGCGGGGGGCCCGGTCACCTCGACGGTGAGCCCGTCGGGCAGGTCGAGCGCGGCCCGGAGCTCGGTGACCGTGTCGGCCACCTGCGTCTGACCGCCGGTCGTGGCCAGCGGCACGGCGACCAGGGCGACGGTGCCGTCCGGGGAGATCTGGGGTGGGCTCACCCGGCCGGCGACGGCGAAGCGGCTGAGCGCGGCGGTGTCCTCGGTGACGGCGGCCCGGTCGGCCTCGTCGAGGGCGGCGCGGTCGGTGCGGCTGACGACGACCAGCGCGGGTTGGACGTCGGTGGACGGCAGTTCCTCCTGGAGGCGTTCGACCTGGGTCGACTGCCACTGCACGGAGAGGCCGGTCGAGGAGACCGGGGCCGGGTTGTCGGGTTGCGGAAGCCCGAAGAAGATCGCGCCGACGACGATCGCGGCGGCCACGGTGAGCCAGGCAGCGAGCTGGCCGCGACCGGCGCGGCGGAACACAGACATCCGAGTGCCTCACGGGTGGTCGTAGGAGGTGGGTGATCGAGAGATATCCCGATAACCGATTATCTCGATGACCGAGATTATCGAGAGTTGAGTTATGCTGCAACCCGAACACGCGAGGGAGGACCGACGGATCGTGGCAGCGCAGGGCATGTACCGGCCCCGGGACACCCGACGGGGCCACCTCGTCGCCGAGATCGTGGCCGACCTGCGGCGCTACAGCGTCGACGCGCAGCACATCGGGCACGCGTTCGCCAACCTGCACGGGCTCAACGCCACCGACCTGCAGGCGCTGATCGCGGTGATGGACGCCGAGTTGGCCGGCGATCCGATCACCCCGGGCCGCCTCGGCGAGCACCTCAACCTCTCCTCCGGGTCGGTCACCGCCCTGGTCGACCGGCTGGAGCGCGGCGGCCACGTCCGCCGCGGCCGGGACACCGCCGACCGGCGCAAGGTCTTCCTCCGGTACGCCGACCGGGGCGCCGCCCTGGCGAGGGAGTTCTTCCGGCCGCTCGGCCAGCGCACCGACGCGGTGATGGCCAACTTCTCCGACGAGGAGTTGGAGGTGGTGCACCGGTTCCTGACCGTGATGGTCGGCTCGATGCGGGAGCACCGCGACGACGTCCGGACCGCCCGCCCCGAGACGCCCCGCCGCCCGCCGGGCTGACCCGTCCGGGCCGGCGTACGGCCGTGTTTCACCTGCTCAGGTGGGTTTCGTGAGTGCGTCTCGTGAGCCGGGCTCGCGGGATGCCCCTGCCGGCAATTCGGGCATTCAGCTTTGTTGACCCCCGGTGACCCTGGGTAAGCATGGGGCATCGCCCGACGCTGTGCGTCCCATCGGCCGGGCGGAGAACCGGGGATCGCCCCGTCCGCGTCAGGCGGTACGACCGTCGCGCTCGGCCCCGAAACCCGAGGGGGTTCCCGATGACCCGGGCACCGGCAAACCTGCTGGCTGTTCGCACCTTGCTGTTGCAGCACCTCAACACCGACCCGGACAGGGTCCGCGACAACGACCTGGAACCGGCGGAGGTCGGCATCGTCGGCGACCCCGCCCACCGGGGCGGGTACCACTGTGGTGAAGACCGGGTGGTGCCCAACGACTACTCCGTGGTGGAGTCACCGCGCGACCGCGCCGGCCTCACCCTCTACGCCTCCGCCCTGGACGTCGGATGGTTCTCGGTGCGCTCCGGCGGGGGCACCCACGACCTGCGGAGCTTCTCGATCTGGTGCGTCGCCCAGTGCATCGCCGGCACCGCCGACAGCCGGGACATCCGCGAGATCATCTACTCGCCGGACGGCAGGGTGGTGAAGCGCTGGGACCGGCTCGGCAAGCGCACCAGCGGAGACAGCTCCCACCTCTGGCACACCCACATCAGTTTCTTCCGCGACTGCACCAAGGCGGGCCGGGACCAGACCCCCCTGTTCCGCCGCTACCTGACCACCATCGGACTCCTGACCCCGGAGGATGACATGAGCGAGCAGGCCGAGAGCGAGATCCACAACGTCTACCTCGGGATGTTCTACGGCGGGACGAGCATGGGTCGCAAGGTCGACCCGGACGGCACCGGCCCGGCCCAGGCGGGCAACAGCCTGGTGGCGAAGCTGGACTACACCATGCTGCGGCTGGACGCGCTGAGCTCGCAGGTGGAGCAGTTGGCCACCGAACTGCCCGCGACCCTGGCCGCCCGGGTCGCCGACGAGATCAACCGACGCGCGACCCCCTGAACGCACCGACCAACGGGGGCCGGGTGGCCCTGCTGCTCGGCGGCGGGGTGCTGGTGAGCCTCGGCGTGGCCGTCGGCACCGTGCGCAACGGCGGCTTCCGGCAGACCTGCACCCCGCACCCGCTGCTGGGCCGGGTGACGGCGACCGTGCGCCTGCTCGACTACGGGATCATCCCGCTGGCGGCGCTGCTGGCCGGAAAGGGTGGGGGCGGTCGCCGGGCCGGGCGATCTGGGCGACGACCGGCGCGCGGGCCCTGACCCCGCTGATCCTGCTGACCGGGCCGCTGCGGGGACGGGCGTGACCTGCCGGCCGCGTCCGGCTGAGCGGACGGGAGGCGGCCGGTGGGTGGAGTGTGACCGTGGAGGGTGGGCGGGTGGTGCGAGCCGTGGCGGCGGACGGGAGTGCCGCCGCCGCCACCGGCACACGGGCTACAGCGGACGGACGTTGTCCGCCTGCGGCCCCTTCTGCCCCTGGGTCACGTCGAACTCGACCTTCTGTGCCTCCTGCAGCTCACGGTAACCGCTGCTCGCGATCGCCGAGTAGTGCACGAAGACGTCCGGGCCCCCGCCGTCCTGCTCGATGAAACCGAAGCCCTTTTCCGAGTTGAACCACTTGACCGTGCCGGTTGCCATGCATCTCTCCCTGTTTCCCTGCGGCTGACCACCGGCCACCGGCCGGTGATCGCCCTGTTCCACCCCGACACTAGCCGCCCGGACCCCGATTTGCCGCCCGAAGTGCCACAGGCCGCGCCGGTGAGCCGTCGATCCGGCCCGAAATCAGGGGAGGATCGGGGTACCGCCGGATGACCATGGTGGTCCGGCCGCAATACGGTACGGGGATGACGGAATGGCTGGCCCAGCTCGGCGACTTGCCCACCCTGGTGCTGATGGTGGCGCTCGGGCTGGTCATGGTGCTCGACGCGGTACCGCTGCTGGGGGTGCTGGTGCCCGGGGACGCCGCGATCCTGGTGGCGGTGGGGGTGGGCCGGCCGTACTCCGCGCCGGCCACCGTCGTCTCGGTGGTCGCCGGGAGCCTCAGCGGCTGGTCGCTGACCTTCGCCGCCGGCCGGCGGTTCGGCACGCGCCTGCGGCACAGCCGGGTCGGCGGCTGGGTCGGCGAGTCCCGCTGGGCGGCGGCCGAGCGGCTCGTGCGCCGGGGCGGCGGGCGGATGGTGCTGGTCGGGCCGTTCCTGCCGGTGTTCAACACCCTGCTTCCGCTGGCCGCCGGGGGCCTGCGGATGTCGTACCGGCGGTTCGTGGTCTGCGCGGCCACCGGCGCCGCGCTCTGGGCCGGCCTCTACGTCCTGCTCGGCGGGGTGGCCCGGTCGTTGGCCGGGCTGCTGCCGGGGGAGAACGCCCCGCTGCTGGTCACCATGGCCGTGGGCCTGCTCCTGGCCGGGGTGCTGCTGGCCGGCACCCGGCGGCGGCTGCTGGCCGCCGTCACCCCACCGGACTGACCGACACCGCCCGGCCCGCCGACACCGGGGCGGGCTGGCCGGGGCGGGGTCAGGTGGCCGGGGTCGGTGGGGGACCGGGGACCGGCGTGGTCGGCAGCAGGACCCGGAACACCGTGTTCCCCGGCGCGCTCGTCACCCGGATGTCGCCGTGGTGCTTGTTGACCACGATCCGGTACGAGATGTCCAGCCCCAGCCCGGTCCCCGCGCCGACCGGCTTGGTGGTGAAGAACGGCTCGAAGATGCGCGGCCGGACCTGCGCCGGGATACCCGCGCCGGTGTCGGCGACCTCGACGGTCAGCAGGTCGTCGATCCGGCCGGTGCGCACGGTCAGGGTGCCCTCGTCGCCCATCGCGCCGAGCGCGTTGTCGATCAGGTTGGTCCACACCTGGTTCAGCTCGGCGGCGTACGCCGGGATCGGCGGCAGGCTCCGGTCGTACTCCCGGACCACGCGCACCCCGGTGGGCACCTTCGCCCGGAACATGACCAGCGTGGCGTCGAGCAACTCGTGCACGTCCACCACCTGGTACGGCGCCCGGTCCAGCTGCGAGTACTGCTTGGCCGCGCCGACCAGCCCGGAGATCCGGGTCGCCGCGTCGGTGATCTCCCGCAGCAGCAGCTCGGTGTCGACCGTGTACACCAGCCAGCGCACCGCCGGCTCCAGGTCGTCCGCGCCCACCGCCGCGCCGACCCGCTCCAGCCAGGCGGCGTCCAGCCCGCCGGAGACCAGCGTGGGGGCCAGCTCCCAGCCACCGGCCACGCCCCGCTCGTCCAGCCAGTCGGTCAGCTCGTCCTCGGCGTCGCTGGCCGCCAGGGGCGACAACGGCCGGGCCCGCCCCACCCGCTCGACCGCCTCCTCCTGCAACGCCACCAGGGCGTGCAGCCGCCGCCCGTCGAGCCGGCCGTCGGCGATCATCGCCAGCTTGTGCCGCATCGCGGCGAACCGCTCCCGGACCGCCTCGGTGGCCCGCACCGCCGCGCTCGCCGGATTGTTCAGCTCGTGGGTCAGCCCCGCCGACAGCGCGCCCAGGGCGAGCAGCCGTTCCCGCTCACCGACCACGGTCTGCGTGTTGCGCATGCCGATGAACAGCCCCTCCAACAGGTGCATCGCCATCGGGAACCAGGAGCGGACGGCGTGCGCGAAGGACTCCGCGGGCAGCACGAAGAACTCGGCGTCGGCGATCGCCCACATGCTGTTGCGGTACACCTCCTGGTCGTCCAGGTACGCCTGGGTGGCCCCGCCGTACACGCCGCGCTGGTCGGTGCGGTTGATCTCCACCTCGTCGCCGTGCACCGTGCGGCACAGCCGTACCGCCCCGCTGAGCAGCACGTAGAAGCAGGTGGCCGGGCCGCCCTCGGCGTACACCTCGGCGCCGGCGGCCACCCGCTCGACCCGGCCGTGCGCGGCCAGCCAGGCCAGTTGGTCGGCGTCGAGCGCCTCGAACAGGAACAGCGTCCGGAGCTGCTCGGGCGTCAGCCGCTCCGGCTCCGCCGGCGTGGACCGGTCCGGCTCCGCCGGGGTGGACCGGTCCGGGGGCGGGGTCACTGGTTCTCCAGGTAGCGGTGCACCAGCGACACCGCCATCGCGCCCTCGCCGACGGCGGAGGCGACCCGCTTCACCGACGCCGTCCGGACGTCACCGGCCGCGAACACCCCCGGCATGCTGGACTCCAGGTGGTACGGGTCACGGGGCAGCGACCAGCCGGGGGGTCGTTGGCCGCCGGCCACCAGGTCCGGCCCGGTCGTCACGAAGCCCCGCTCGTCGCGGACCAGCACCCCGTCCAGCCAGCCGGTACGCGGCTCCGCGCCGATGAAGACGAACAGCCAGGAGGCGTCCACCTCCCGCCGCTCGCCGGTACGGGTGTCCCGCAGCGTCAACCGTTGCAGGTGCTCGTCGCCGGCAGCGGCCACCACCTCGGTGTGCGGGTGCACGGTCACCTGGTCGATGCCGTCGAGCTGGTCGATGAGGTACCGGGACATCGACGCGGTGAGGTCCGCGCCCCGGATCAGCAGGTGCACCCGGGCCGCGTACCGGGAGAAGTGGACCGCCGCCTGACCCGCCGAGTTCGCCCCGCCGACGATGTAGACGTCCTCGCCGACACAGCTCGGCGCCTCGGTGGCGGCCGAGCCGTAGAAGACCCCCCGACCGGTGAACTCGGTCAGGCCCGGCGCGTCGAGCATCCGGTACGACACCCCGGTCGCCAGCACCACCGCGTGGGCGGCGATGGTGCCGCCGTCGCCGAAGTGCACCAGCCGCGCCGAGCCGGCCTCGGAGAGGCCGACGACCTCCCGGGTGCTGAGCAGCTCCGCGCCGAACTTCAGCGCCTGCCGGCGGGCCCGGTCGGTGAGCTGCGCCCCGGAGACCCCGTCGGGGAACCCGAGGTAGTTCTCGATCCGGCTGCTCTGCCCGGCCTGCCCGCCGGTGGCCAGCCGCTCCACCAGGACCGTCCGCAGCCCCTCCGAGGCCCCGTACACGGCGGCGCCCAGCCCGGCCGGGCCGCCGCCGACGACCACCAGGTCGTAGAAGTCCGCCGCCGGGGCGACGGTCATCCCGACCAGCCCGGCCAGCTCCGCCTCGGAGGGCGCGACCAGGGTCGTGCCGTCGGCGGCGACGACCAGCGGGAGGTCGTCGGCGCTCGCCCCGGCCGCCGCGAGCAGCCGGCCGGCCTCGGGGTCGTCGGCCAGCAGCCACCGGTACGGCACCAGGTTGCGGGCCAGGAAGTCCCGGACCGCGAAGGACGGGGCGGACCAGCGGTGCCCGACCACGCGCAGCTCGGTGGCGGTCGACTCCGGGCTGCTCGACCACGCCTCCAGCAGCGCGTCGACCACCGGGTAGAGCTTCTCCTCCGGCGGGTGCCAGGGCTTGAGCAGGTAGTGGTCGAGGTCGACCAGGTTGATCGCGTCGATCGCCGCGCCGGTGTCGGCGTACGCGGTCAGCAGCACCCGTCGGGCGGCGGGGAAGAGGTCCATCGCCTCCTCGAGGAACTCGATGCCGGTCATCTCCGGCATCCGGTAGTCGGCCAGCAGCACCGCCACCTGCTCGCCCCGCAGCTTGATCTCCCGCAGCGCCGCCAGGGCCTCGGGCCCGGACCCGGCCCGGACCACCCGGAACCGGTCGCCGTAGCGCCGCCGGATGTCCCGGGCGACCGCGCGCGAGACCGCCGGGTCGTCGTCGAGGGAGAGGATCACCGGGTTCGCCATGCTGCCCATGAAACCATCCCGGCGTCGCGGACCCGCCGCGCCCGGCCCCACCTGCCGCGCCGGCCGGCCCGGGGCCGCTCCCGCAGCGCCGGCCCGGGACCGCCCTGCCGCGCCGGCCCGGGGGTCGTCCGGACCGGCGCGGCCGGAGGTCACCAGCCGCGGGCCCGCCACTGCGGCAGGGCCGGGCGCTCCACGCCGAGCGTGCTGTCCTTGCCGTGGCCCGGGTAGAACCAGGTCTCGTCCGGCAGCCGGTCGAACAGCTTGTGCTCCACGTCGTCGATCAACGCCGCGAAGCGTTCCGGGTCCCGGTCGGTGTTGCCGACACCACCGGGAAAGAGCGAGTCGCCGGTGAACAGGTGCGGCCCGCCGGCCGGGTCCCGGTAGAGCAGGGCGATCGACCCGGGGGTGTGCCCGACCAGGTGGATCACCTCCAGCTCGCACTCGCCGACCCGGACCGTGTCGCCGTCGGCCAGCGGCTGGGCCGGGATCGGCAGGCCCTCGGCGTCGTCGTGGTGCACCAGCGGGCGGGCCCCGGTCTTGGCCACCACCTCCTCCAGCGCCACCCAGTGGTCCATGTGCCGGTGCGTGGTGACCACGGTGGCCAACCCGGTGTCGCCGACCAGCTCGAGCAGGCGCGGCGCCTCGTTCGCCGCGTCGACCAGCGCCTGCTCGCCGGTGGCCCGGCAGCGCAGCAGGTAGGCGTTGTTGTCCATCGGCCCCACCGACACCTTGGTGATGGTGAGCCGGTCGAGGTCGCGGACCGCCGGGGGCCCGCCGGGGGTGACGTCGCCGTGGTAGGTCATGTCGTGATCAGATCCATTCCGGTGGGGTCGGGAGTCGCCCGTCGGGAGTGACGGTGAGCAGGTCGCCGCCGGTCCGGCCGATCAGCCAGGCGGCGAGTTCGTGGGCCGGGCCGCAGATCGTCGGCGCGTCGGCCCGGTCGCCGACCACCACCTCGTGCGCGCTGCCGTCGAAGCGCAGCACCATGGCCGGCGCGTCCGGATTGTCGGTGAGGCCGGTCGTCACCTCGTGCAGCAGCCGTTGCGCGAAGGCCACCGGCCAGTCGGCCGGCCGGTAGCCGGCGGCCAGGTCGACGTGGTGCACCTCCAGCTCCCGGAGCCGGCCCCAGACCACCAGGGCGGCGGGCCACGGACCCCGGCGGGTCTGCACCATGGCCCCCCACGCCTGCGCCGGCATCGCGTCGACCGCCTCGGCGAACCGCTGGGTGCAGCGGCGCAGGTCGGCCAGGTGCTCGGCGGGTGGCCGGGCGGCGCCGGCCTCGATGTCGGCGTTGCGCGCGGCGACGCTGGCGTACATCGGGATCGGCTCGCCGGTGCGGGCGGCGGTGAGCAGGTTCACGAACCCGTCGGCGTTGCGGGCGAGGTGGGCCAGGACGTGGCCCCGGGTCCAGCCGGGCAGCAGCGACGGGGCGGCGACGTCGGCGGCGGTGAAGGACTCCGCGACGCGGAGCAGGCGGGTGGTGGCCTCGTCCACCTCACCGGTCAGCAGGAGGGGATCCGTGGTCACGGTCCGACCCTAACGGTCGGCGGCCGTCCCGTCGCTGTGGAACGTCGCCGCGTCGCGGTGGAAATCGCTTTCGGTGCGTCGCCGCGCGCCCTACCGTCGGCGTCGAACGGACACCGTAGCGCCGAGGAGGTGGTGTTCATGCCGGTCGTCGTACCCGTGTTCCGCCACGACCCCACTGTTCCCGCGACGAGGTGACCGATGACCATCGACCTGACCGCGCTCGGCTGGGACGCCGGGCGGGCGGCGGCGCTGGGCCGCCGCCCCGACCACCGACCGGGCCGGGTGGCCCGGGTCGACCGGGGGATCTGCACCGTGCTCGCCGCGGACGGACCGGTCCGGGCCAGCCTCGGCGGCGGGGTGCTGGCCGCCGCCGCCGGGGACCTGACCCGGCTGCCCTGCGCGGGGGACTGGGTGCTGCTGGGCACCTGGCCGGACCGCCGGGTCACCGTCGAGGCGGTGCTGCCCCGGCGGACCGCCCTGGTCCGCCGCACGGCGGGCCGGCAGGCCAGTGGGCAGGTGCTCGCCGCCAACCTCGACGCGGTGGCGGTGGTCGAGCCGGTGCACCCGACGCCCGACCTGGCGCGGATCGAGCGGCTGCTCGCCGTGGCGTACGAGTCCGGTGCCCGGCCGCTGGTCGTGCTGACCAAGATCGACCTGGCGCCGGACCCCGGGGCGGTGGCGCGGCACCTGGGCGCGGTCGCCCCGGGGGTGCCGGTGCTGGCGGTCAGCGCCGAGCACGGCACCGGCCTCGACGACCTGCGCCCCGAGGTGGCGCCGGGGCGCACCCTCGGCCTGTTGGGCCGCTCCGGGGCGGGCAAGTCGAGCCTGGTCAACGCGCTGGCCGGGGCCGTGGTGATGCCCACCCAGGCGATCCGTGGGTCCGACGGCAAGGGCCGGCACACCACCACCTGGCGGTCGCTGGTTCCGGTGCCCGGTGGGGGCGCGCTGGTGGACACCCCCGGGGTCCGCGCGGTGGGCCTGCTCGACGGGGCCGGCGGCCTGGACCGGGCGTTCGCCGACATCGCCGCGCTGGCGGCGGCGTGCCGGTACGCCGACTGCGCGCACACGGTCGAGCCCGGCTGCGCGGTGCGGTCGGCGCTGCGCAGCGGGGAGCTGACCGCCCGGCGGTGGGAGAGCTGGTGCCGGTTGCAGCGGGAGGTGACCGTCGAGTCGCGGCGGCGGCAGGCGCGGCTGGCTGCCGAGCGCCGGGGCGGCCGGCGCGACGGCCGACGCCGCCCGACCCGGCCCGAGCCGCCGGTGTCGCCCGGCGGCTTCTGATCCGCCCGCCGGGCCGCCTGTCCGCCCGTGCGGCCGACCGCGTGTCCGCCCGCCCGCCTGTCCGCCTCCGCCCGTCCGCTGGCTCGCCCGCCCGCCTGTCCCGCTCGCCCGTCCGGCCGTCGGCTCGGTCCGGGCGGGCGGTCGGGGCGGCCGGGGACAACCCGGTTGAGCTGGGGGAATGTGTGGGTGCGGGAAAGTGTCGTACCCCGGGGCTAGAGTTGCCGAGGCGTCTTCCTGCGCCCACACAAACCGCTCAGAACGTGCCTCAGGTTCCGTCGAGCGCCCGCCCCGGGCCGTCCCGCCCGGGCGAGGTGGATTCGACCCGGGGGTGTTCGGAGCGGGACAGATCCCTCGCCTTCTTCACCCGGGAGTACACGGACCGTGGCCGACCGTTTGACAATCCGTGGCGCACGTGAGCACAACCTGCGTGACGTCAGCCTCGACCTGCCCCGGGACGCCCTCATCGTGTTCACCGGGCTCTCCGGCTCGGGCAAGTCGAGCCTGGCCTTCGACACGATCTTCGCCGAGGGGCAGCGGCGCTACGTCGAGTCGCTGTCGTCGTACGCCCGGCAGTTCCTCGGTCAGATGGACAAGCCGGACGTCGACTTCATCGAGGGGCTCAGCCCGGCGGTGTCGATCGACCAGAAGTCGACCTCGCGCAACCCGCGCTCGACCGTCGGCACCATCACCGAGGTCTACGACTACCTGCGGCTGCTCTTCGCCCGGGTCGGCGTGCCGCACTGCCCGATCTGCGGTGAGCGGATCTCCCGGCAGAGCCCGCAGCAGATCGTCGACCGGGTGCTGGCGATGACCGAGGGCACCCGGTTCATGGTCCTCGCCCCGGTGATCCGGGGCCGCAAGGGCGAGTACGTCGACCTGTTCGCCGAACTCCAGGCCAAGGGGTACGCGCGGGCCCGGGTCGACGGCGTGGTGCACCCGCTGACCGAGCCGCCGAAGCTCAAGAAGCAGGAGAAGCACACCATCGAGGTGGTGATCGACCGGCTCACCGTCAAGCCCAGCGCCAAGCAGCGGCTCACCGACTCGGTGGAGGCGGCGCTCGGCCTCTCCGGCGGGTTGGTCCTGCTCGACTTCGTCGACCTGGCCGAGGACGACCCGGAGCGGGAGCGGCGCTACTCCGAGCACCTGGCCTGCCCCAACGACCACCCGTTGGCGATCGAGGACCTGGAGCCCCGGGTCTTCTCCTTCAACGCCCCGTACGGCGCCTGCCCGGAGTGCACCGGCCTGGGCACCAAGAAGGAGGTCGACCCGGAGCTGATCATCCCGGACCCGGAGCGCACCCTGCGCGAGGGGGCGATCCAGCCCTGGTCCGGCGGGCAGACCCTGGAGTACTTCCTGCGCCTGCTGGAGGCGCTCGGCGAGAGTGAGCACTTCGACCTGGACACGCCGTGGCGGGCGCTGCCGTCGCGGGTGCAGAAGACGATCCTGCACGGCTCCGGCGACCAGGTGCACGTGCGGTACCGCAACAAGTACGGCCGGGAGCGCTCGTACCACACCGGGTTCGAGGGTGTGGTGCAGTGGATCGAGCGCCGGCACACCGACACCGAGTCGGAGTGGTCCCGGGAGAAGTACGAGGGGTACATGCGCGACGTGCCCTGCGCGGCCTGCGGCGGGGCCCGGCTCAAGCCGGAGGTGCTCGCGGTCACCCTGGCCGGCCGGAGCATCGCCGAGGTCTGCAACCTCTCCGTGGGGGAGTGCGCCGAGCTGCTCGCCGGCATCGAGCTGACCGACCGGCAGAAGCTGATCGCCGAGCGGGTGCTCAAGGAGATCAACGCCCGGCTGCGCTTCCTGCTCGACGTGGGCCTGGACTACCTCTCCCTGGACCGGCCGGCCGGCACCCTCTCCGGCGGTGAGGCACAGCGCATCCGGCTGGCCACCCAGATCGGCTCCGGCCTGGTCGGCGTGCTCTACGTGCTCGACGAGCCGTCCATCGGGCTGCACCAGCGGGACAACCACCGGCTGATCGAGACCCTCGTGCGGCTGCGCGGGCTGGGCAACACCCTGATCGTGGTGGAGCACGACGAGGACACCATCCGCACCGCCGACTGGATCGTCGACATCGGGCCGGGCGCGGGGGAGCACGGCGGCCGGATCGTGCACTCCGGCTCGGTGCCCGCGCTGCTGGACAACCCCGAGTCGCTGACCGGGGCGTACCTGTCCGGGCGCAAGGAGATCCCGATCCCGGCCGGCCGCCGGCCGCAGACCCCGGGGCGGGACCTGGTGGTGCACGGGGCGCGGGAGCACAACCTGCGCAACCTCACCGTGCCGTTCCCGCTCGGCCAGCTCGTCGCGGTCACCGGGGTCAGCGGCTCGGGCAAGTCGACCCTGGTCAACGACATCCTGTACGCGGTGCTCGCCAACCAGATCAACGGCGCCCGGCTGGTGCCGGGGCGGCACACCCGGATCACCGGCCTGGAGCACGTGGACAAGGTCGTCGGCGTGGACCAGTCCCCGATCGGGCGCACCCCGCGCTCCAACCCGGCCACGTACACCGGGGTCTGGGACCACGTCCGCAAGCTCTTCGCCGAGACCACCGAGGCCAAGGTCCGGGGGTACGGGCCGGGCCGGTTCTCGTTCAACGTCAAGGGCGGACGCTGCGAGGCGTGCTCCGGCGACGGCACCCTGAAGATCGAGATGAACTTCCTGCCCGACGTGTACGTCCCCTGCGAGGTGTGCAAGGGCGCCCGGTACAACCGGGAGACCCTGGAGGTGCACTACAAGGGCCGGACCGTGGCCGACGTGCTGGACATGCCGATCGAGGAGGCGGCCGAGTTCTTCTCCGCCATCCCGGCCATCCACCGGCACCTGAAGACGCTGGTCGACGTGGGCCTGGGGTACGTCCGGCTGGGCCAGCCCGCGCCGACCCTCTCCGGCGGTGAGGCCCAGCGGGTCAAGCTCGCCTCCGAGTTGCAGAAGCGCTCCACCGGCCGGACGGTCTACGTGCTCGACGAGCCGACCACCGGCCTGCACTTCGAGGACATCCGCAAGCTGCTGATGGTCCTGGAGGGGCTGGTCGACAAGGGCAACACGGTGATCACGATCGAGCACAACCTGGACGTGATCAAGAGCGCGGACTGGATCGTCGACATGGGTCCGGAGGGCGGCCACCGGGGCGGCACGGTGCTGGCCGCCGGCACCCCGGAGGAGGTCGCCGAGGTCGCCGAGAGCCACACCGGCCGCTTCCTGCGCCAGGTGCTCAAGCTCGACGGCGAGCCCACCGGCGCACCCTCCGCCACCACCCGCGCCGCCAAGGCCAACCGCACCCCCCGCCCCCGCCGCTAACCCCCACCCCCTCCCTCCACCCCCACCCCCACCCCCTCTCCCAAGCGTCGATCATGGAGTTGGCGGCACCGGCAACGCCCGGAACCGCCGCCAACTCCATGATCAACGCGGGGCGACGCGACGGCGACGCGACGGCGACGCGGGGCGACGCGGGGAGGGTGGGGGAGGGCGGGGGGACTCAGGGGGTTCACAGGGTTTCGGGGTGAACTGGCGGGGATGGTGGTGCGTGTACGGGGACAGGAGCCGCCCACGGATGTCGGCGACCAGAGAGGGGCAACACATGAGCGACGACCAGGTGACCGCCGGGCCGGGTACCCAGACCCGCCGGACGCTCCTCGCGGGGGCCGGTGCGGTCGGGGCGGCGGTGGTGCTGACCGCCTGTGGCCGGGAGCGGCCGGTGGCCAACGCCCCCGAGACCGGCGGGTCCGGCGACGGCGGCCCGACCAGCGGTGGTGAGAACGGCGCTCCGGCGCTGGCGACGACCGGCGAGATCCCGGTCGGCGGCGGGAAGATCCTCGCCCAGCAGGGCGTGGTGATCACCCAGCCCACGGCGGGGGAGTTCAAGGGCTTCGACCCGATCTGCACCCACCAGGGCTGCCCGGTGTCGAACGTCGACGGCGGCACGATCAACTGCACCTGCCACAACAGCAGCTTCTCGATCACCGACGGCTCGGTCCAGTCCGGTCCGGCGACCCGGCCGCTGGCCGAGAAGCAACTGCGGATCTCCGGGGAGAACATCTCCCTGGCCTGACCGGCCCCGGCCCCGGAACGGACGGCATGCGCGGCCCGCCCCCGGCGGGCCGCGCCCGGCCACCCCTGCCTTGTCTTCGACGGGTCAGTGCGCGTCGCTGGTGACGGTGGTGGTCGGCCGGGGTGCGACCGGGTCGGCCCCGGCGCGCAGCGCGGTGGCCGGCAGGGCCCGCTCCAGCGCCAGGATGCCGAGGATGCTGGCCGCGTTCACCCCGGCCAGGGCCAGCCAGGGTACGGCGGTGCCGACCTCGTACAGGGTGGCGAAGAAGGCCGGCGCGATCATCGAGGCGATGGTGAAGGAGTACTGGAACGCCGCGAGGTAGCGGCCCCGGGACGCCGGTGGGGCCGCTGCGGCGGCCAGGCCCGCCGACGCCGGGGCGTGGAGCAGCTCGGCGGCGGAGAAGAGCAGGGCGCCGGCGACCAGGAGCGCGGCGGCCAGCACCGGCCGGCCCGGACCGACGGTGGCGAAGACCAGCCCCCAGGTGGTGTAGAGGACGGCGGCCAGCACGATCGTGCGGGTGCGGCGGTGCCGTTGCGCCCGGATGCCCACCGGCGCGGAGAGCACCGCGACGGTCAGCGCGTTCCCGGCCAGGATCGCCGAGGTGAGCCAGGCCGGTCCCCGGACGTCGTCGAGCACCACGGTCGGCAGGGCCAGGCCGAGCATGATGTTGCTCATGGCGTACGTGGTGTTCAGGGCGATCAGCGCGAGGAACGGGCGGTCCCGGAGCAGCCCGCCGTACCCGTCGGCGCGGCGGTCGGCCCCGGGCGCGGGCCGGGTGGCCGGGGTCCGGACGAAACCGGCGAGCAGCGCCGCCGCCAGGGCGAAACAGGCCGCCGCCGCGTACGCCACGCCCCGGTAGGTGGCCTCCCGGCCGTCGGCGACCACGAACCCGGTGACCAGGCCGCCCACCGCCAGGCCGGCGGTGCGGGCGCCGTTGCTCACCGCGTACCAGGTGTCCCGGGTCCAGGACCCGGCGCTGCCGTCGGCGTAGTCGGCCACGGCGGTGAAGACCGCCGACCAGAAGAACCGGACGCCGACGGCGACCAGGGTGGCCGAGGCGAGCACCCCCACCGGGCCCTGCACCCAGGCGTAGGCGAGGAAGCCGACCGCCTGGAGCAGTTGCGAGCCGACCACCACCGGCAGCGCGCCGAACCGGTCGGCGAGGGTGCCCGCCCACAGCGGCACCGGCAGGGTGACCACGTTCGCCACGCTGAGCAGCACCCCGAGCAGGGCCAGCGGCACCTCGGTCAGCTCGCGGAAGTAGACCAGCGACAGGGGCAGGAACAGGCCGTTGCCGATCGAGTCGACGGTCAGCGCCGCGACCAGGACGGCACCGCCCCGGCTGAGTCCGCGTCCGGACATCGTCACCCTCCCGCCGTCGCTGGCCGCGAGGGAATCTACCGAGCCGGGCGCATCGGAGCAGCCGAATATCCGACCGGCGGCCGACCGGGGCGGTGGGCCGACGCGGGTGGCCCCGCGCCGGCCCACCGGGGACGGCAGGTCAGTGGGAGTAGACCGACATCTCCCAGAGTGAGACACCGTGCGACGTGCCCCGGGTCAGCGCCCGCATCCGCACGTACCGGGCCGTCTCGGTGGGGAAGACGGCCAGGTCGGTGCCGCCGTCGCCGACCGTGGTCGACCAGGCGGTCCGCCAGGTGGCGCCGTCGCCGGACAGCTCGATCCGGTACGACCGGCCGTAGGCCGCCTCCCAGGCCAGCACCACCCGCCCGACCGGTCGGGCCGCGCCCAGGTCGACGGTGAGCCACTGGTCGTCGGCCCAGTCGCTGGCCCACCGGGTGGCCAGGTTCCGGTCGACGGCCCGCGCGGCGGGGTTGCCGAACTGGCTGCTGGAGGCGGTCACCGGGCGGCCGGCGGCGAGGTTGGTCAGGTCGTCGCCCTGCTTCGCCGGGAAGGAGACGACCTGCTGGTAGGTGGGGCGGTTCTGCCAGGCGATGGGGGCGTGCTTGATCCCGCCCAGCGGGGACTGGACGATCGCGTCGGCGCACCACTGGTCGCCGGCCGCGCAGGTCGCGTCGCCCGGGTACGTCGTGGTGGCCGGGGTCGTGGCGGCGGTGCGGAGGGTGTCGAGCAGGATCTGCCGGCAGCCGGTGAGGGCGCCGTCGCCGCAGAAGGCCCGGCCGGGGCCGCCGGAGACCGGGTCGCCGAGGACCGCGCGCAGGTCCTTGTCGACGTACCCCCACCAGCCGTACTGGAACGCCGAGCCCTTGTGCGTCTGGGCGGTGTTGGCCGACGTCGGCAGGGTGGAGACGTCACCCTGCTGGTGACCGGACGGGGACTCGTTGACCTGGAGGGTGTTGACCAGCGCCTGGTAGAGGTCCGCGCCGAGCGGGGCCCGGAAGATCCCCCGGACCAGCAGCGGCCACCAGGCGTCGAAGGTCCGGATCGCCTCGGCGTGCCGGTACACCTTCGAGCCCTTGGCGGTCTCCACCCGCAGCGCGCCGTCGGCCCGCCACGCCTTGAGCCGGCTGACCTCGGTGGCCAGGGCGGGGTCGGTGACCGGTTGGCGCTCCAGCACCCGGATCAGCTCGTCGAGCACCTCCGCGCCGCGCAGGTCGGTCAGACCGGCCTTCTGCACCAGCTCGGTGAGGGAGGCCCGGTCGTACCTGCGGCCGGCGGCGAGGCCCGCCTTGAGTGGCTTGTCGAGCAGGTCGCCCCGGTGCACCGCGCCGAAGCTGAAGTTGCCGTCGGCGGCGCCGAAGTCCTTGGCCTGCTTGTTGTTCCAACTGATGTAGTAGTCCTGGTTGGTCGACTGGGGGTGGGCCGACGCCGGGGCGTACCGGGCGGTGTTGGTGGCCGGGTCGAAGCCCTGCCACTCGTACGCCGGCTCGGCCTTCATCGGCAGGTTCGGGTTGGACCCGGCCGCGCGCAGCGGGTTGAGCCCGGAGTTGAGGTACGCCGCGTCGCGGGAGTTGACGTAGAACCAGTTGAAGGCGTACTCCACGTTGTTCGCCGAGGTGCGGAAGGCGTCGGCGGTGGCCATCTGGGTGGGGTCGTTGAACATCTGGAAGCCGATCGCGGAGTCGGCCTCGTGCCGGTAGGTGGAGCGGAGCTGGGTGAAGGCGTGCGGGACGCCGGCCACCGTCGCCCGCCAGCCGACCAGGCCGAGCGTGGTACGCCGGACGACCAGCTTGTACGAGCCGGCCGGGGTACCGTCGGCGACCGTGGGGCTCCACCGGTTGACGTGCGACAGCTCCTCCATCGGCAGGCACTGGCCCCGGTACCGGTAGTGGTTGCTGGCCAGGGTGGGGGCGCTGCCGTCGGGGGCGCACAGCGGCACCGCGTAGGTGTCGGTGATGTCGTGCACGGAGGAGGTGGCGCTCCAGGCGTAGTCCTGGCCTCGGCCGAGCAGCACGTACAGGTTGAGGCCGGCGAAGGCGGCGCCCCGGGCGCTGATCCCCGGGCCCTGCAACTCCTGCACCATCAGCAGTTGCGGGGAGAAGTAGCCGGTCTGCGGGCCGAAGACGGCGACCGGGTGGCCGGTGGCCGAGTGCGCGGCGGAGACCACCGCCGCGTTGGACATGCCCCGGTGCGCCGGGTTGATGGTCAGGCCGGACAGGGCGGCGGCCAGGTCGGTGCCGCGGGTGGGCGCGGCGGTGGTGGTGGTGGCCGAGCCGGTGGGGTCGGTGTAGATCGGCTCGACCCGGGCGGAGCCGGCGTCGGGGAGCACCACGCTGGGCGCGTTCGGGTCGGCGTCGCCGGAGGGGAAGCTCTGCCCGTCGTGCAGGGTCAGCACGGTCTCCGGGTCGTTGCGGCCCCGGAAGCCGTCCCACACCCGGTCGCCCTCGACCGGGCCGAACTTGGCCCGCGCGGCGAGGCGGACCAGCGCGGACTGCATCTCGGTGCCGCCCCCGCCGCCGAACAGGCCGCCGACCACCCCGGCGATGGCGATCAGGTCCGTCATCACGAACGGCTTCGGGCCGCCCGCGTTGGTGATCGCGTCGAGGTGGCCGGTGAGCACGTACTCGCCGGGGCAGTTGCGGTTGGCCATGCAGGTGCGGATGTAGGCGTTGATGCCGGCGATGTACTCCTGCACGTCGGCGTAGAGCTGTTCGCCCCGGGGGCCCTTCGCGCGCAGCGCGGTGACCTGGGCCTGCAGGTCCGCCTCGGTGTACGGCGAGGTGCGCCAGACGCTCTGTTCCAGGGCCCGGTTGCCGGGGGCGCCGCCGGCGAACGGGGTGAGCGTGCCCCGTCCGACGTGACGCAGCAGGTCCATGGTGAACAGCCGGTCCTCGGCTCCGGCGTACCCGGCGCCGTACATGGTCCCGCCCCGGGTGGTGCCGGTGATGTGCGGGACGCCGGCGACCTTGTCGCGCACGATCCGCACGTCGGAGCGGGGCGAGTACTCGCGTTCGACCTGGGTGGGGTCGACGCCGAAGGAGGCGTCGTTGAAGAAGCTGCCGATCTGGTCGGTGCGCAGCCCGGCGTAGCCGTAGACGAGGTCGGCGTACCGGCCGAGCTGGTCGGCGGAGTGCCGGGGCAGGGTGCCGAGGGCCTGGTTGCCGAGGATCTCGACCAGGGTGGCGTTGCCGTTCTGGCCGGGCGGCAGGATCTCCGCGCACTCGCCGAGGCAGTAGTCGGTGGCGGCGAAGGCGCTGGCGGCGGCCAGCGCGGCGGTGGTGGGCGCGGCGGCGGGGGCCGGGGTGGGGACGGCGACGAGCAGGGCGGCGACACCGACGGCGGCGGTGGCGGCGGCCAGCAGGCGGCGCGGTGCGGTGGTGCGGCGCGGTGCGGTGGGTCGGCGGCGACGGCCGCTGACGGTGGGGCCGGTCATGGCGATCCTCCGGGGGGTGGGGATCAGGCGGGGGTGTGCGGGGCGGGGCAGCGGAGCATTACATGAAGAACATTCAGTTACCGGATGGTAAGCGAACGGCGGTCGATATCGGAAGAAGTCAATCGAGGTGTCGCCGTTCGGTTACCCGTGAGTATTGAGTGCATCCCGTTCGCTCGATAACCTTCGATCCCCGCGCCGGTCGCCGGCCGCGCGTGGTCGCGCTGTCGAGAAGGGACACCCGGATGATCCCCGTACGCCTGCTCGCGTCCGCGGCGCTGCTGGCCGCCGTGGCGCTGCCGACCCCCGCCACCGCCGCGCCGGCCCCCGCGCCGACGGTCGCCGCCGGGCCGACCGCCACCTCGGGCACCTTCTCGGTGCTCACCTACAACGTCGCCGGCCTGCCCGAACCGCTCTCCGGCAGCAAGCCGGCCGTCAACACCCGGCCGATCGGCGAGCGGGTCAACGCGTACGACATCGTGCACGTCCAGGAGGACTTCAACTACCACGCCGACCTGTACGCCACCGACCGGCACCCGTACCGCACCCCGACCAGCGGCGGCGTGCCCTTCGGCAGCGGCCTGAACACCATGTCGAACCACCCGTACGCCGACTTCGCCCGGGTGACCTGGGACCGGTGCAACGGCACCGACTGCCTCACCCCGAAGGGCTTCACCGCCTCCCGGATCCGGCTGGCCGAGGGGGTCTTCGTCGACTTCTACAACGTGCATGCCAACGCCGGCAGCAGCGAGGCCGACCTGGCCGCCCGGCGGGCCAACCTCAGCCAGCTCTCCGCGTACGTCGGAACCCACTCGGCGGGCAACGCGGTGGTGGTGATGGGGGATCTCAACGTCCGCTACACCCGCACCGGCGACACCATCCGGGACCTGGTCGCCGCCAACGGGCTGACCGACGCCTGGGTGCAGCAGGAGCGGGGCGGGGTGCCACCGGCCGCCGGAAGCCCGGCGCTGACCTGCGACCCGGCGAACGTCACCAACGCCTGCGAGGTGGTCGACAAGATCCTCTACCGGAGCAACCGGCTGGTCCGGCTCGATTTGACCCGCTACCACACCGAGCACGCCCGGTTCCTCGACCCGGCCGGCGAGCCGCTGTCCGACCACTACCCGCACGCCGCCTGGTTCGGCTGGACCCTCGATGCGGGGCTGCGGGCCAGCGACACCTGGGGCGGCCCGCACGGCATCCCCTTCACCGACCTGCCCGCCGTCGGTCCCCGGGTCACCGGGCTGACGCTGCGCGGCGGCTCCCGGCTCGACCAGGTCGGCGTCACCCTCGCCGACGGCCGCACGCTGACCCACGGCGGCACCGGCGGCACGGCCACCGCCCTCACCCTCGCCGCCGACGAGCACGTCACCGAGGTCACCCTGACCCAGGGGCAGCGCGCCGGACGGACCCGGATCTTCTCCGCCCGCCTCACCACCAACCACGGCCGTACCCTCGCCGCCGGCACCCCGACCCCGGCGGCGGTGACCTTCACCGCCCCGCCCGGCGGCCGGCTCGCCGGCTTCTTCGGCCGCAGCGGGGACGAGATCGACCAGCTCGGCGTGCTCTGGACGCTGGGCTGACACCCCCGCCCGGCGGGCGACTCGCCGTCGGGGACTGTCGGGGGCGGCGACTAGTCTCGGAGTGTGGCTGATCCGTCGACCTACCGTCCCGCCCCCGGCACCATCCCCGAGTCCCCGGGGGTCTACCGGTTCCGCGACGGCACCGGCCGGGTGATCTACGTCGGCAAGGCGAAGAACCTGCGCAGCCGCCTCAACTCCTACTTCGGCGACCTGCTCGGGCTGCACGAGCGCACCCGGCAGATGGTCACCACCGCCGAGTCGGTCGACTGGATCACCGTCGCCACCGAGGTCGAGGCGCTCCAGCAGGAGTTCACCTGGATCAAGCAGTACGACCCGAGGTTCAACGTCCGCTACCGCGACGACAAGTCGTACCCGTACCTCGCCGTCACCCTCGACGAGGAGTACCCGCGCCTACAGGTGATGCGGGGCGCCAAGCGCAAGGGCGTGCGCTACTTCGGGCCGTACTCGCACGCCTGGGCCATCCGGGAGACGCTTGACCTGCTGCTGCGGGTCTTCCCGGCGCGGACCTGCTCGGCGGGGGTGTTCAAGCGGGCCGGCCAGGTCGGGCGCCCCTGCCTGCTCGGGTACATCGGCAAGTGCTCGGCGCCCTGCGTGGGCAGCGTCGACGCCGAGGAGCACCGGCGCATCGTCGACGGGTTCTGCGACTTCATGGCCGGGCGCACCGACAGCATGGTCCGCCGGCTCGAACGGGAGATGACCGAGGCCAGCGAGGCGCTGGAGTTCGAGCGGGCGGCCCGGCTGCGCGACGACGTGGCCGCGCTGCGCCGGGCGATGGAGAAGCAGACCGTGGTGCTCGGCGACGGCACCGACGCCGACGTGGTGGCCTTCGCCGACGACCCCCTCGAAGCGGCCGTGCAGGTCTTCCACGTCCGCGACGGGCGGGTCCGGGGGCAGCGCGGCTGGGTGGTGGAGAAGACCGAGGAGTTGACCCCCGGCGACCTGGTGCACCACTTCTGCACCCAGGTCTACGGCGGCGAGCGGGGCGAGGCCGACGTCCCCCGCGAGCTGCTGGTTCCCGCCCTGCCGGCCGACGCCGACGCCCTCGCCGACTGGCTGTCGGCCCGCCGGGGCAGCCGGGTGACCCTGCGGGTGCCGCAGCGCGGCGACAAGAAGGACCTGCTGGAGACGGTCGGCCGCAACGCGAAGGACGCGCTGGCCCGGCACAAGCTGCGCCGGGCCGGCGACCTGACCACCCGCAGCCAGGCCCTCGACGAGATCGGCGAGGCGCTGGGCATGCGCACCTCCCCGCTGCGCATCGAGTGCTACGACGTCTCCCAGATCCAGGGCACCGACGTGGTGGCCAGCATGGTCGTCTTCGAGGACGGGTTGCCCCGCAAGGGCGAGTACCGCCGGTTCATCGTCCGGGGCGCCACCGACGACCTGTCGGCGATGTCCGAGGTGCTGCGCCGCCGCTTCGCCCGGTACCTGGAAACCCGCGCCGAGACCGGCGAGCTGGGCGAGGAGACCGCCGCCGACCCGGACCGCCCCGGCATCGACCCGACCACCGGCCGGCCGCGCCGGTTCGCGTACCCGCCGCAGCTGGTGGTGGTCGACGGCGGCCCGCCGCAGGTCGCCGCCGCCGCGCAGGCCCTCGCCGAGCTGGGCGTCGACGACGTCGCGCTCTGCGGGCTGGCGAAGCGGCTGGAGGAGGTCTGGCTGCCCGACGACGAGTTCCCGGTGATCCTGCCCCGCACCTCGGAGGCGCTCTACCTGCTGCAACGGGTCCGCGACGAGGCGCACCGGTTCGCCATCACCTTCCACCGGCAGCGCCGCTCCAAGCGGATGACCGCCTCCGCGCTGGACGAGGTGCCCGGCCTGGGCGAGGTCCGGCGCACCGCCCTGCTGCGCCACTTCGGTTCGCTCAAGCGGCTCGGCTCGGCCTCGGTGGAGCAGATCACCGAGGTTCCGGGGGTGGGGCGGCGGACCGCCGAGGCGATCATCCGGGCCCTCGGCGGGCCGGAGCCGCCCGACCCGGGCCGGGCCGACAACCGCAGTTAATCCGTATTACGGGGTTGACCCGTCGCATCGGCGGGCGCAAACTCATCGATCACCGGGCCCGGTCCACCACTGCCCAGACTCGTCCCCGGCGACGACGAATCGCCTGGCCGGCCAGGCGTCGCGACCGCGCGGTCAGGGGACGTCCCCCACGAACGGAGACACCCCGTGCCCCAGCTTCCCGTCCCCGCGTCCCCGCTCAGCCGGCGCGGCCTGCTGCGCGGTACCGCGCTGCTCGGCGCCGCCGCGTCCACCGGCGGCCTCGGTGTCCTGGCCGCCGACGCCCCCGCCCTCGCCGCCCCGGCCGGCTTCCCCACCTACCGGTACGTCCGCGACGCGTTCGACCGGCCCCTGGTCTACAACCCGACCGGCGAGACGATCTTCCCCTGTGTCCGGGGCGTGTACGACAAGATCTCCGGCGCCCGGGGCCGGTACTACCTGTACTACGCCCCGCACGACGCGCCGGGCGGGATCTGCCTGGCCTACGCCGACCGGATGGAGGGGCCCTACACCGAGCACCCCGGCAACCCGATCATCAGCCGGCACCTGCCCGGGGTCACGGTCAGCCACGTCTCCTCGCCGCACGTGGTGTGGAACGCCCCGACCCGGGAGTTCTTCCTCTACTTCCACGGGGAGAACACCACCACCCGGGTGGCCCGCTCCCGCGACGGAATCACCTTCACCTCACCGACCCCGATCCTGAGCACCCGGCTGGTCCCGAACACCACCGAGACGTCGTACGCCCGGGTGTTCGAGCACGCCGTGCCGGGGCTGGGCAACCGGTACGTGATGCTCTTCATGGGCGCGCACACCGTCCGCCCCGGTACCCGGAAGATCTTCTGGGGCTGGTCGCCGAACGGCTGGGACCAGTGGCGGTTCGCCCCCCAGCCGCTGGTCTCCCCGGCCGGGGACGGGCTCACCGACCTCTCCGGCCCGCACCTGCTGCGCCGCAACAACACCACCTACGTCGTGTACCACGGCAACGACGGCCGGATGCGGCTGACCGAGGTCGGCAACGCCTTCGACCGGGAGGTCCACCTCGGGGTCTTCCACGCCCCGGTGGCCTCCGACAACGGCCGGACCGCCGCGCCCACCTTCGGGACCGACGGCGGCGTGTCGTACATGGTCTACGAGGCCGGCGCCCGGCTCAGCGCCCGGCTCTGCGTGGCCCGCGCGGTCTGACCCGGTGCCCCGCCCCGTCGCCCCGGGGCCGGTGGGAACCCGGCCCCGGGGCGCCCGGCGGGGCGGCAGCACCGGCGGATGGGCCGCCGTGCCGCTCGGGCCGTGGGGTGGCGGCCGTGCCGGCTGGGCCGTCGGGGCTGCCGGGCCGTCGAGTGGACGGCGTGGTCGCGGGCTCAGCTGACGTAGCCCAGCCGGCGCAGTTCGGGCCCGGCGAGCCGCTCGAAGTCGGCCACCTGTTCGGCGGTCAGGTCGGTCCGGTACCGCCCGGCGCGGCCGGTGTACAGCGGCCGGGCGACGGCCTCGGCCGCCGGGTGCCCCCACGACCGGTGCAGCAGCGAGTGTTCGAACTCGGAGTGCCGCAGCAGCGCGTCGTCCCACCGCAGGCCGAGGAACTGCATGACCTGTTCCAGGGTCTCCTTCGGGGCCGCGACGAGATCCTCGTACCGGATCTCCAGGTAGCGGCCCTGCGGCGCGACGGTGTGCGGCCGGGCGACCACCTCCAGCCAGCCGCGCGCCGCCTCCGTCGCCGAGCGGTAACCCCAGGTCGGTACCGTCTTGAGGTGGCTGGCCGCCAGGTCCCGCCCGTCGCGGACGATGTGTACGAAGTGGGCCCGGGGCCACAGCCGGGCGTAGTCGTCCACCCGCTGGATCTTGCGCTGGAGCTTGATCCCCCACCGCCGTGCGCCGACCGCCCGCCGCCGGAACTCGCCGATGTCGTCGATGAGCCGGCACCGGTCCTCGAAGGAGGACAGTTCGGTGCCCAGCGCGTCCCGCGCCGCCGTGACCAGCGTGGTGAGGTCGTCAATGCCGACGCCGAACCGTTCGCACTGCTTGACGAAGTGCGCCCCGTCGTACCAGTACGGGTCGGCGGTGTCGGTGCCCGGCCCGAGCACCCGGGGGTCCCGGCGGGTCAGCAGGTCCGCCGCCGCCAGGATGTGCTCGCCGAGGTTGGGCGGGTTGGGGAAGTCCAGCTCGGGACCGACCACCAGGTCGGGGTGGGCGTCGAGGACCACGCTGAGCAGGGTGGTCCCCGACCGGTTCTCGCCGCCCAACAGGATGGGGTCCGAGGCGAAGGGGGGTGGGGTGGGCACGGCGCTCCTTTCTCACGAGGGGAAGGGGAGTGGTGGTGCGGTCAGTCCGGCCGGCCGAACCAGGTCCGCACCGTCTGCGGGGTCGCCGCGAAGTTCTGCCCGGCGAACTCCACCGCCGCGGCGCGCAGCGGGTCCTCGGCGCGGTGGTCCCCGGTCGGGGCCGGGCCGGCGTCGGCGAGCGTGGCCCGCAGGGCGGCGTGGGCGGCCTCGGTCATGGCCCGGACGTCCTCGTCGCTGGTCGCCGCCGAGGGCATGAACCGCCCGCCGTACTGCATCAGGAAACCCCGCCGCCACATCTCCTGGAAGAACCGGGTACCGAGGTCGGGGTCGGCGAAGACGACGTCGAACATGGTCGGCCAGGACCGGGCGACCGCCGGCACGTCGTGGGCGGCGAAGACCTCGTTCAAGCCCGCCATCAACCGGGTGCCGACCGTCCGGATCCGCTCCGGCACCGTGCCGTCGGCGTAGGCGTCGAGGGTCGCCAGGGCCGCGGCGAACGGGGTCACCTCCCGCTGGTAGGTGTTGCCGAGGTAGGTCGCCTCGTCGGCCTTCATCACCTCGGCGCGGCCCAGCACGGCGGAGAGGGCGAACCCGTTGGCCAGGCCCTTGCTGACCGCGATCAGGTCGGCGTCGACACCGGCGGCGGCGTGGTAGCCGCCCGGGGCGTACCGGAACCCGGTCATCACCTCGTCGACGACGACGAGGCCACCGTGCCGGCGGGCGATCTCGGCGACCTGCCGCAGGTGCTCCCTGGGGAAGAAGTTGACCTCGGGCGTCACGATGACCGCCGCGATCCGCCCGTGCCGGGACGCCAGGTCGGCGAGCCGGTCGAGGTCGTAGCCGAAGTCGGTGGTGTCCGGGTCGCGGTCGGCCAGGGCGAGGTGCGGCCGGTACTGCAGGTGCCAATCGTGCCACCCGTGGTACCCGCTGGTCAGCACCGGGCGGGCGCCGGTGTGCACCCGGGCGAGCCGGACGGCGGCGGTGGTCGCGCAGGAGCCGGTGCGGAAGAAGACCGCCCGCTGGGCGCAGGGGAAGAGGTCGACCAGCCGTTCGGCGAGTTCGACGCGGAGCAGGGACAACGGCCCGGGCAGGATCCCGCCGGTGCGGACCATGGCCCGGGTCGCGGCCTCGACGACGCCGGGATGCCCGGCGCCGAGCGGGGCGGCCCCGCTGCACGAGGTCAGGTCGAGGTACCGCCGACCCTGCACGTCCCAGACGTACGCCCCGGAGCCCCGGTCCAGGACGATCGGGAAGCGCCGGTCGAGGTCCCAGGTGTCGGAGGCGGTGACCGCCCTCGCCCGGGCGAGGGCGTCGTCGTGGGTGGTGCGCGGGTGCGTCGCCTGAGCCGTACGTCCGGTCACTGGTGGGCCTCCTCGTCGGGTCGGATCGGGGGTGGCGCGTCGGTGCCGAGCTGCGCCGCGACCCGGTGGGCGATGCGCAGCGCGTTGGCCTGGATGGTGAGGGTGGGGTTGACCCCGCCGGCGAAGGGGAAGAAGCCGCCGTCCACCACGTAGACGTTCTCCGCCTCGTGCACCCGCCCGTCGCCGTCGACCACCGAACTGCGGGGGTCGTGCCCGGCCCGGCACCCGCCGTGCAGGTGGCGGCTGCCCAGGTGGTGGTTCGACGACTCGGCGTGCACCTCGTGCACCCCGGCGGCGCGCAGCAGGTCGACCGCGTGGCCGGCCAGGTGGTCGCGGCGGGACTCGTCGACCGGGTGGGTGCGGTAGTCCATGACCAGGCGCGGCACGCCGAACGCGTCGCGCCGGGTGGCGAGCCGGACCCGGTTGCGGGCCCGTGGCTGGTCGCCGGCCAGGAAGTGCAGGCGCAGCGTCAGGTGTCCGTCGCGGTAGCGGTCCCGGACCGGGTCGGCCTCGTAGAGCATGCCGCCGAGCCCGCTGGGGATCTCCGGGTCGAGGTAGTAGTCGGAGAAGGCCACGCTGGAGAACGGCCCGTTCTCGGGGCGGCCGGTGTCGGGGGCCGGCACCCGCCCCCACCGGTAGCCGCTGACCTTGAACGACAGGCCGCGTCCCACCATGTCGTGTCCGTTGCCGAGCCCGTGGGCCGCGCCGGGCCCGGTGGAGCGCAGCAGCAGGGCGGCCGACTGCACGGCGTTGGCGGCGACGACCACGGCGCGGGCCCGGGTGGTGCGGCGGGTGCGGTGACGCAGGTCGAGCCACTCCACCGAGCCGGCCACGCCGCAGCGGTCGAGGTTGATCCGCAGCGCCCGGGCGGCCAGCCGGACCGACAGGGAGCCCTCGGCGACGAGCGGGTCGAGCAGCAGGGTGGCGAGGTCCGCCCGGGCCCCGGTGGGGCAGACGTGCTCGTTGCAGGGGCCGCAGCGGTGACACCTCGGCCGACCCCGGTAGGGGACGGAGGTGATGGCGAGGGGAGTGGGGAAGGGGCGCAGCCCCCGGGCGCGGCCGGCCCGGGCCAGCAGGGCGCCCGCACGGCTGTACGGGTGCGGGGGCATCGGGGCCGGCCCGGAGCCCGGGTCCAGCGGGTCGGCGTGGTCGGCCCGGGCCACCCCGACGAGGCGTTCGACCTCCTCGTAGTACGGGCGCAGGTCGTGGTACGACAGGGGCCACCGGGGGTCCAGCGCGTCGGTACTCATATATTTCCCAGCGTCAAAGTCGACTGTGCGATATCGGAACATGATCCCGCCGAAGAGCGTCATTCCGCCGCCGAGCGCCTGCGCGGTCCAGGGTCGTCCGGAATCCGCGAACCCGCCGTCCGGGGCCGGCGTGAGCGCGGGTTGCCAGGTCTTTTCCAGGCCCCGTAACGAGTCGCCCGGCGTCACCCGGCCGCCTTCTTCGAGGATCAGGACGGAGTGGCCCTGTCGGCAGAGGAAGTGTGCCGCGACGGCACCACTGGCCCCGCTTCCGATCACGCAGACGTCCACCGTTTCGTCGGTCACTGTCACCCTCCCCCGATGTGCGCGAACGGTGCGACGGCGCGCGGGGTGACGCCGGCCGTGCTCGCCGTCGGCCGGTCCGGCCGGCCTGTCCGGTGCCGCTCGCCGGCCGTTCTGCCTGGTGGTCCGGGTGTCGTCCGGACGGCCGGTCCGGGTGCGGATGGCGCCCCCGCGCGCCCTCGCTCGATGTCGTGTACGTGACCCCTGCGACCCGGTGGCCCGGTGGCCCGGTGATCCGGTGACACGTGTTCCGGTGGAACCGGAAGACAGGTTTTCCGGGTGCCGGGTCGAGTGGTGTCGACTCAATCGAGGGAAGCATGGTTAACGAATTGTTTCAATAGATGAATGCCTATGTGAACTACGTCACAAAGAGGTTTGGCGCAATTCCCGGCGCGAATCGGTGCGGTGGTCGACGTCTTCTGTCCGGGGCGCGGGTCGACGCGGATGCGCGATGCGTGCCAGAATGACGGGCATCGAATTCCTGGAGAACTACCGACAGATGTTCGCCCGGCCGGACATCGCCCGGCCCATCGCGGCGGCCTTCGTCGCCCGGCTGCGCGACGGCGGCACCCCGCTGGCGATGGTGCTGCTGGTGCAACACGGCACGGGGTCGTTCGCCGTGGCCGGGTCCGCCACCGGGGCCTTCGGCCTCGCCGCCGCCCTGTCCCGCCCCCTGCACGGCCGGCTGCTCGACCGGCTGGGCCAGCGGGTGCTGCTCGCCACGGCCGCCGCCAACAGCGCGGCGATGCTCGCCTTCGTGGCCGCCGTCCGCCTCGGGGCGCCGCCCCCGGCGGTGGTGGCGGTGGCGGTGCTGATCGGTCTGCTGCTGCCGGCCCAGGCGGCGGCCCTGCGGGCGCTGCTGCCCGACCTGGCCGGCGAGCGGCTCCGCCCGGCGGCCTACGCCGTGGAGGCCAACGCCCAGGAGTTGACCGCGATCTCCGGCCCCCTGATCGTCGGCGTCCTGGTGGCCCTGCTGCCACCCGGCGGCGCGTTGGCCGTCCTGGCGGTGGTCGGCTTCGCCGGCACCGTGTGGTACGTGACCGCACCGGCCGCCCGCGCCTGGCGGGGCACCGGATTCGTCGGCCCCCGCCGCAGCGCCCTGCGCGCCCCGGCGATGTGGACGCTGATGCTGGCCGTGGCGAGCATCAGCGTCATCCTCGGCGTGCTCCAGGTCGCCCTGCCGGCGTTCGCCGGTGACCGCGACGCCACCCACCTGGCCGGCCTGCTGCTGTCGGCGTTCGCGGTGGGCAGCCTGCTCGGCGGCAGCGCCTACGGCGCGGGACAGTGGCGGGCGAGCGCGGTGCACCAACTGCGGGTGCTGCTGCTGGTGGTGGCCGCCGGGGTCGCGGTGCTGGCCGTGGCCGACGGCATGGCGCTCATGACCGGGCTCGCGCTCGTCGCCGGCCTCGGGATGGCGCCCGCCTTCGCCGTCACCTTCCTCGCCTGCGACGCGATCGCCACCGCCGGGCGCGCGGCGGAGTCGTTCACCTGGCTCGGCGCCGCGAACACCGCCGGCTTCGGCCTCGGCGGGACGCTGGCCGGGTTCACCATCGAGTGGGCCGGCCCCGGCGCGGCGTTCGTCGTCGCCGCGACCGTGGTGCTCACCGTCGCGGCCCTGCTCTGGGCCCGCCCGGACGCCCTGCGCGCCGGCACCTGACAAGTCCCGCCGGCCGCCGTCGCACCCCGGCCAACCGCGTCGCACCCGGCCAGCGTCGCCGCCCCCGGCGGGTCGGCGCTGCGCCCCGGCCAGCCGGCACGGCGGCCCGGCCGGGTGGCGTGGTGGGCGGGCCCGCCGGCACGGCGACTCGGCCAGCCGGCACGCTGGTCAGGCCGGGCGGGGCGGTGGTCAGGCGGGGGTGTCGGGGTTGGCCAGCACGGCGAGGATCGGCTCGCCGTACTTGGCCAGCTTGTTCTCGCCGACCCCGCTGATCCGGGACAGCTCGGCGAGTGAGGCCGGGGCGTCCGCGGCGATCTGCCGCAGGGTCGCGTCGTGGAAGATCACGTACGCCGGTACCCCCTGCTCCTTGGCGGTCGCGGCCCGCCAGGCCCGCAGCCGCTCGAACAGCGGCGCGGCCTCGGCCGGCAACTCCGCGACCACGGTGGCCGCCCCCCGGGGCTTCGCCGCCGACCGCGCCGGGCGCTCCGGCTCCCGGCGCAGCATGACGGTACGGCGGCGGCCCAGCACCTCGGCGCTGGCGTCGGTGAGCGCCAGGGTGCCGTAGTCGCCCTCGACCGTGAGCAGCCCCTCGGCGAGCAGTTGCCGGACCACCCCGCGCCACTCGGCCTCGCGCAGGTCGGTGCCGATGCCGAAGACGGTGAGCTGGTCGTGCCGGAACTGGGAGACCTTGTCGTTCTGCTTGCCGAGCAGGATGTCGATGCAGTGCCCGGCGCCGAACCGCTGGTTGCGCTCGCGGTCGAGCCGGTACACCGTGGAGAGCAGCTTCTGCGCGGGGACGGTGCCGTCCCACGACTCCGGCGGCTCCAGGCAGGTGTCGCAGTTGCCGCAGCCGCCGGTGGCCGGCTCGCCGAAGTACTCCAGCAGTTGCGCCCGGCGGCAGCGGACCGTCTCGCAGAGGGCGAGCATCGCGTCGAGGTGCGCGGCCAGGTTCCGCCGGTGGGCGAGGTCGCCCTCGGAGGAGTCGATCATCTTGCGCTGCTGGACGACGTCCTGGAGGCCGTAGGCGAGCCAGGCGGTCGACGGCAGGCCGTCCCGGCCGGCCCGGCCGGTCTCCTGGTAGTAGCCCTCGACCGACTTGGGCAGGTCGAGGTGGGCGACGAAGCGGACGTCCGGCTTGTCGATGCCCATCCCGAAGGCGATCGTCGCCACCATCACCAGGCCGTCCTCGCGCAGGAAACGCTGCTGGTTGCGCGCCCTGGTCGCCGCGTCCAACCCCGCGTGGTACGGCAGCGCGGCGATGCCGTTGGCGACCAGGAACTCGGCGGTCTTGTCCACCGAGGCCCGGGACAGGCAGTACACGATCCCGGCGTCGCCGGGGTGCTCGTCGCGCAGCAGGCTCAGCAACTGCTTGCGCGGCTCCCGTTTCGGCACGATCCGGTACTGGATGTTGGGCCGGTCGAAGCTGGCCACGAAGTGCCGGGCCCCGGTGAGCTGGAGCCGGGTGGCGATCTCGGTGCGGGTGGCGCTGGTCGCGGTGGCGGTCAACGCGATCCGGGGCACGTCCGGCCAGCGCTCCGGCAGCATCGACAGGGTCAGGTAGTCGGGGCGGAAGTCGTGCCCCCACTGCGACACGCAGTGCGCCTCGTCGATGGCGAACAGCGCGATCCGACCCCGGTCGAGCAGGCTCAGGGTGCCCCGGCTGGCCAGCGCCTCCGGCGCGAGGTAGAGCAGGTCGATCTCCCCGGCGACGAACTCCGCCTCGACCAGCCGGCGGGTGTCCGGGTCGAGGGTCGAGTTGAGGAAGCCGGCCCGCACGCCGACCGCCCGCAGCGCGTCCACCTGGTCCTGCATGAGCGCGATCAGCGGGGAGATCACCACCGCGACGCCGTCGCGGACCAGCGCCGGGATCTGGTAGCACAGCGACTTGCCGCCCCCGGTCGGCATCAGCACCAGGGCGTCGCCGCCGGCCACCACGTGCTCGATGACCTCGGCCTGGAACCCCCGGAACGCGTCGTACCCGAACACCCGACGCAGGGTCTCCAACGCCGCCGTCGGGTCGCTCGGGCCGGGGACGCTCACGTCACGGGGAGAAACCACCCGGGGATTCTACGAGCGCCGCCCGACACCCACCCCGCCCGCCGTCGCCGGAGCCGACGACTCCCACGATGCCGTGCCGGCGTTCCCGGCCTGCAAGCGCCGTCTTCGCGGCGGAGCGCGGATCGACGGAGCGTCGCGCGGGAAACGACGCGCCTGTCGGCGTGTCGCGTCGGAATTCCGCCACCGGTCACCCCGCGCCGCGCCGCGCCGCCCTGCCCCGCCCCGCGCCATGGGGCGGCGGGGTGGTGGGGCGATGGCGGGTGGGGCGGTGGGGAATTCGGTCGGGCCGGGTCGGGTTGGCAGGGGCATGACGACTGTGGGACTCATCGGTAGTGGCAACATCGGCGGCACGGTGGCACGGCTGGCGGTCGCCGCCGGTCACCAGGTGGTGCTGAGCAACTCGCGGGGGCCGGAGACCCTCCAGGACCTGGTGGCGGAGCTGGGGCCGCTGGCGCGGGCGGGCACCCCGGCCGAGGCCGCGCAGGCCGGCGACCTGGTCGTGGTCACCGTTCCGCTGCACGCCTACCGGCAGGTGCCGGTGAAGGAACTGGCCGGCAAGACCGTGATCGACACGAACAACTACTACCCGGAGCGCGACGGGCACATCGCGGAGCTGGACGACGAGTCCACGACCACCAGTGAGCTGCTCCAGGCGCACCTGCCGGAGTCCCGCGTGGTCAAGGGCTTCAACAACATCTTCTTCACGCACCTGCTCGCCCTGGCCCGGCCGGCCGGCGCGGCCGACCGGAGCGCCCTGTCGATCGCCGGCGACGACCCGGCGGCGAAGGCCGCCGTCACCGCCTTCTTCGACAGCATCGGGTACGACACCGTGGACGCCGGGCCGCTGGCGGAGGGCTGGCGGTTCCAGCGGGACACCGCCGCGTACGCGGGTCTCTACGCCGCCGACCCGGCGAACTTCTTCGAGTCCGGCCCGACCCGGGTCGACGCGGCGACGCTGCGCGCCGCCCTGGCCGCCGCCCGCCGGTACGCCGACTCCTGACGCCTCGACCGCCGGCATCCGGACGGGACGGCACGACCGGGCGGCCCGCAGGAGGGTCGTCCGGTCGCGCCGTCCCGCAGGCCCGTCGCGCTGCGCCGACAGGCCCGCGCCGCCCCGTGGCCGTGCACGGATCGACGTCGTCCGGCGGGTTAGAGTCGCAGTTTGTCGTCGGCGGTTCGGGCCGCGACGCGGCACCAGGGCGGGGGTAGTGGGTTGAGCGAGGCGCGGACAGCCGGCACAGGGGAGGGCACCGGGCATCCGGCCGAGGCGGACACCACGCTGGTGGTGGTGACCGGTCTCTCCGGCGGGGGCCGCAGCACGGTCGCCCGGGCCCTGGAGAACGTCGGCTTCTACGTGGTCGACAACCTGCCCCAGGCGCTGCTGCTGGACATGGCCGAGCTGGCCGTCAAGGCCGGCGGTGCGGCCCGGCGCACGGCGATGGTGCTGGACGTGCGCTCGCGTGCCTTCTCCACCGACCTGGTCGGCGCGATCCGGGAGCTGAAGGAGCGGGGTTTCTCGCCCCGGGTGGTCTTCGTCGACGCCGACGACGAGGTGCTGATCCGGCGCTTCGAGAGCGTCCGGCGCTCGCACCCGTTGCAGGGCGACGGGCGGCTCGCCGACGGGATCGCCGTCGAGCGGGGACTGCTGGAGGAGGCCCGCGACCAGGCCGACGTGATCATCGACACCAGCCACCTCAACGTCAACCAGCTCCGGCGGCGCATCGAGGAGCTGTTCGGCGGCGAGGAGACCCGGCGGCTGCGGGTCACCGTGATCTCCTTCGGCTTCAAGTACGGCCTGCCGCCGGACGCCGACTTCGTGCTCGACGCCCGGTTCCTGCCCAACCCGTACTGGGTGCCCGAACTGCGGGAGCACACCGGGCGGGAGGAGGCGGTCAGCGCGTACGTGCTGGGCCAGGAGGGGGCGGACGCCTTCGTCTCGGCGTACGCGGACCTGGTCGGCGCCACCACCGCCGGCTTCGAGCGGGAGGGCAAGCGGTACCTGACCGTGGCGGTGGGCTGCACCGGGGGCAAACACCGCAGCGTGGCCATCGCCGAGGAACTGGCCGCCCGGCTGCGCCGCTCGGGGCTGGCCGCCAACGCCCAGCACCGGGACCTGGGGCGAGAATGACGGCGCCGCAGGGGCCGCCGGCCACCGGGCGGGGCGGTCCGGTCCGGGTCGTCGCCTTCGGCGGCGGGCACGGCCTGGCGGCCTCGCTGCGGGCCCTGCGCCGCTGCGCCCCCGACCTGCGGCTGGACATCACGGCCGTGGTCACCGTCGGTGACGACGGCGGCTCCAGTGGCCGGCTGCGCGCCGAACGGGGTGGCCTGCCCCCGGGCGACCTGCGGCAGGCCCTGGTGGCGTTGGCCGCCGACGAGCCGGCCACCCGGCGCAGCGCCGGGCTGTTCCAGCACCGCTTCCTCGGCGACTCGCGGACCGGGCTGGCCGGCCACGCGGTGGGCAACCTGGTCATCAGCGGCCTGATCGAGTTGCTCGGCGATCCGGTCGCCGCGCTGGAGCACGCCGGCTCGATGCTCGGCGCGGTCGGCCGGGTGCTGCCGATGTCCTGCCAGCCGGTCGACATCGAGGCCCGGGTACGGGGTGCCGACCCGGCCCGTCCGGGCGAGGTCCGCACGGTCCGGGGCCAGCACCAGGTCGCGGTGACCAGCGGCCGGGTGGAGGCGCTGCGGCTCACCCCGCAGGCCCCGGTGGCCTGCGCCGAGGCGGTGACGGCGATCGGCGCGGCGGACTGGCTGATCTTCGGGCCGGGAAGCTGGTACACCAGCGTGCTGCCGCACCTGCTCGTGCCGGGGCTGGCCGAGGCGATCGTGGCCAGCCCGGCGCGGCGGCTGGTGACGCTCAACCTGGCGGCGGAGAAGGAGACGCTGGGGCTCTCCGTGGCCGACCACCTCGCCGCCCTGCGCTGGTACCTGCCGGCTCTGGTGGTGGACCAGGTGCTGGCCGACGCCAAGGCGGTCGGCGATCCGGAGCCGGTCGCGCGTGCGGCAGAATCCCTGGGGGCCCGGCTGGTGCTCGCCCCGGTCGCCGTCGCGGACGGCACACCTCGCCACGATCCGGACGCCCTGGGTGCCGCCCTGGTGCCGGTCCTGGGCGCCGATCGTTAGACACGTACGTAATCACCGGCGACACGCCGGAACCGGTCCGTGAGGGGACGCACAATGGCGATGACGGCTGCGGTCAAGGACGAGCTGAGTCGGGTCGACGTGCCCAAGCCCTGCTGCCGGCGGGCGGAGATGGCCGCCCTGCTGCGGTTCGCCGGCGGGTTGCACATCGTCTCCGGCCGGGTGGTGGTCGAGGCGGAACTGGACACCGGCGCGGTGGCCCGCCGGCTGCGGCGGGAGATCGCCGAGGTGTACGGCTACCCCAGCGAGATCCACGTCCTGGCCTCCGGCGGGCTGCGCAAGGGCAGCCACTTCATCGTCCGGGTGGTCAAGGACGGCGAGATGCTGGCCCGGCAGACCGGCCTGCTGGACGTGCGCGGCCGGCCGGTACGCGGGCTGCCGCCGCACGTGGTGGCGGCGAACGTCTGCTGCGCGGTGTCGGCGTGGCGGGGCGCGTTCATGGCGCACGGCTCGCTCACCGAGCCGGGGCGCTCCAGTGCGCTGGAGATCACCTGCCCCGGGCCGGAGTCGGCGCTGGCGCTGGTCGGCGCGGCCCGCCGGATCGGCATCACCGCCAAGAACCGGGAGGTGCGCGGGGTCGACCGGGTGGTGGTCAAGGACGGCGACGCGATCGCCGCGCTGCTCACCCGCATCGGCGCCCATTCCAGCGTGCTGGCCTGGGAGGAGCGCCGGGTCCGCCGGGAGGTCCGGGCCACCGCGAACCGGCTGGCCAACTTCGACGACGCGAACCTGCGCCGCTCGGCGCGGGCGGCGGTGGCCGCCGCCGCCCGGGTCACCCGGGCGCTGGAGATCCTCGCCGACGACGCGCCGAACCACCTCACCGACGCCGGCCGGCTGCGCCTGGAGCACCGGCAGGCCTCCCTGGAGGAGTTGGGGGCGCTGGCGAACCCGCCGTTGACCAAGGACGCGATCGCCGGGCGGATAAGGCGACTGCTCGCGCTGGCCGACAAGCGCGCCCGTGACCTGGGCATCCCCGATACCGAAGCGGCCGTCACACCGGACATGCTCGTGGTCTGATGGGACGGTGGGGCTGGGCCGGTGAACGCCGGTCGCGGCGCGAGGTCGGGTTTGCGCCCCGGCGCAGCGCCGCGCCGCGCGCTCGGATAGGGTCGCAGCGTACGGCAAGGGGGCCGGCAACCGGCCCGTTCCGCCGTACCCACCGCCCTGGGCGGTCAGGTCTTCTCCGAGACCGCGGCGGGGCGGCCGAGATGAACCGTCAGCGGCCGGCTTCATGGCCGGCGCACATCATCCCGCCGGTCCACAACCGATGCCGGCGGAACACAACGCGAGGAGATGGGACCTGTGACCATCCGGGTTGGCATCAACGGCTTCGGCCGCATCGGCCGTAACTTCTTCCGGGCCGTGCTGGCGTCCGGCGCCGACATCGAGGTCGTCGCGGTCAACGACCTGACCGACAACGCGACGCTCGCCCACCTGCTCAAGTACGACAGCATCCTGGGCCGCCTCCCGCACGAGGTGAAGGCCACCGCCGACGAGATCACCGTGGGCGGCAAGACCATCAAGGCGTTCGCCGAGCGGGACCCGTCGAAGCTGCCGTGGGGCGAGGCCGGCGTGGACGTGGTCATCGAGTCGACCGGGTTCTTCACCGACGCCACCAAGGCCAAGGCGCACGTCGACGGCGGGGCCAAGAAGGTCATCATCTCCGCCCCGGCGAAGAACGAGGACGTCACGGTCGTCATGGGCGTCAACGACGGCCAGTACGACCCGGCGAAGCACACCATCATCTCGAACGCCTCCTGCACCACCAACTGCCTGGCCCCGATGGCGAAGGTGCTGCACGACACCTTCGGCATCGAGAAGGGTCTGATGACCACGATCCACGCGTACACGCAGGACCAGAACCTGCAGGACGCGCCGCACAGCGACCTGCGCCGGGCCCGCGCCGCCGCGCTGAACATCGTGCCGACCTCGACCGGTGCGGCCAAGGCGATCGGCCTGGTCCTGCCGGAGCTGAAGGGCAAGCTCGACGGGTACGCGCTGCGGGTGCCGATCCCCACCGGCTCCGCCACCGACCTGACCGTGACCGTCGGCCGGGAGACCACGGTCGACGAGGTCAACGCCGCGCTGAAGGCCGCCGCCGAGGGCCCGCTCCAGGGCATCCTGACCTACAACGAGGACCCGATCGTGTCGGCCGACATCGTCACCGACCCGGCGTCGTGCATCTACGACGCGCCGCTGACCAAGGTCATCGGCAACCAGGTCAAGGTCGTCGGCTGGTACGACAACGAGTGGGGCTACTCGAACCGCCTGGTCGACCTGGTCAAGCTGGTCGGTAGCTCGCTGTGAGTGCGAGGAGTGAGCCTGCGAGCCCCGCAGTCACGAACGGAGGGCTAGCTCGGTGAGTATCCGTACCCTCGACGACCTGCTCGCCGAGGGGGTGTCGGGTCGGCGCGTGCTGGTGCGCGCCGACCTGAACGTCCCGCTCGACAAGCAGACCGGCGCGATCACCGACGACGGGCGGATCCGGGCGGTCCTGCCGACGCTGAGCGCCCTCACCGAGGCCGGCGCGAAGGTCGTGGTCTTCTCGCACCTGGGTCGCCCGAAGGGCGCCCCGGACCCGCAGTACAGCCTCCGCCCGGTCGCCGGGCGGCTCGGTGAGCTGCTCGGGGTGCCGGTGTCCTTCGCGGAGGACACCGTGGGCGAGTCGGCCCGGTCCACCGTGGACGCGCTCGCCGACGGCCAGGTGGCCCTGCTGGAGAACCTGCGCTTCAACAAGGGCGAGACCAGCAAGGACGACGCCGAGCGGGGCGCGTTCGCCGACCAGCTCGCCGCCCTCGGCGAGGCGTACGTGGACGACGCGTTCGGCGCCGTGCACCGCAAGCACGCCAGCGTCCACGACGTGCCGGCGCGGCTGCCGCACGTGGCCGGCCGGCTGGTCCTGCGCGAGGTCGAGGTGCTGTCCCGGCTGACCGGTGAGCCGGAGCGGCCGTACGTGGTCGTCCTCGGCGGCTCGAAGGTCTCCGACAAGCTCGCCGTGATCGAGGCGCTGCTGCCGAAGGTCGACAAGCTGCTCATCGGCGGCGGGATGTGCTTCACCTTCCTCAAGGCCCAGGGCCACGAGGTGGGCACCTCGCTGCTGGAGGAGGAGATGGTCGGGACCTGCCGCGACCTGCTCGCGCGGGCCGACGGCAAGATCCTGCTCCCGGTCGACGTGGTGGCCGCCGACGCGTTCGCCCCGGACGCCGCGCACGACACCGTGCGTGCCGACGCCATCCCGAGCAAGCGGCTCGGCCTGGACGTCGGGCCGGCGACGGTGGCCGCGTTCGCCGAGGTGATCGGCACCGCGCGGACGGTCTTCTGGAACGGCCCGATGGGCGTGTTCGAGATGCCGGCGTTCGCCGCCGGTACCCGGGGGGTGGCCGAGGCCATCACCAAGGCCGACGCGTTCACCGTGGTCGGTGGTGGCGACTCTGCCGCCGCCGTCCGGGCCCTCGGGCTGGACGAGTCGTCGTTCGGGCACATCTCCACCGGCGGGGGCGCCTCGCTGGAGTACCTGGAGGGCAAGACCCTCCCCGGCATCGCGGCGCTGGAGGACTGATGGCGGCCACCACCCGCCGGCCGTTGATGGCCGGCAACTGGAAGATGAACCTCAACCACCTGGAAGCCATCGCGCTGGTGCAGAAGCTGGCGTTCAGCCTGAACGCCGACCAGCTCACCGCCGTGGAGACGGTGGTGCTGCCGCCCTACGTCGACCTGCGCAGCGTGCAGACGCTGGTCGACGGGGACAAGCTGCTCATCGGCTACGGCGCGCAGGACCTGTCGCCGCACCCGGCCGGCGCGTACACCGGGGAGATCTCCGGGGCGATGCTGGCCAAGCTGGGCTGCCAGTACGTGGTGGTCGGGCACTCCGAGCGGCGGGCGTACCACCACGAGGACGACGCGCTGGTCAACGCCAAGGTCGTCGCGGCGCTGGAGAACGGGCTGACGCCGATCCTCTGCGTGGGGGAGGGGCTGGACGTCCGCGAGCAGCTGCGGCACGTGCCGCACTGCTGCGACCAGCTCGACGGCGCCCTGAAGGGGCTCACCGCCGAGCAGGTCACCAAGGTCGTCGTCGCGTACGAGCCGGTCTGGGCGATCGGCACCGGCAAGACCGCGACCCCGGAGGACGCCCAGGAGGTGTGCGGGGCGGTCCGGCTGCGGCTGGCCGAGACGTACGACCAGGGCACCGCGGACCAGGTCCGGGTCCTCTACGGCGGGTCGGTCAAGTCGTCGAACGTCGCCGCGATCATGGCCCAGCCGGACGTGGACGGGGCGCTCGTCGGTGGGGCGAGCCTGGACGCGGACGAGTTCTCCAAGATCTGTCGGTTCCCGGAGCACATCGCCCGCTGAAGGCTCGCTATCCTTGATCCCGCCCGTCCGCCGGCCGGTGCCCCCGTGCCCGATCTGTCCGGGCGAGGATCGCAACGAGAGGACTGACCCCCGCCATGCCGATCTGGTTCGCATACACGTTGATCGTGTTGCTGGTCATCACCAGTGTGCTGCTCACCATGCTGATCCTGCTGCACCGAGGTAAGGGCGGTGGGTTGTCCAGCATGTTCGGCGGCGGCGTCAGCTCCAGCCTGGCCGGCTCCTCGGTCGCGGAGAAGAACCTCGACCGTTACACCGTTCTGGTGGGCATCGTCTGGTTCGCCTGCATCGTCGGGCTGGGCCTCTGGCTCCGCCTCGCGATGAACACCTGAGCGGCGTACCTGTCCGACCGCGCGCGGTCCGTCCCCCGACGGGCCGCGCGCGGTCGCATGTCCGGGTGGACCCGTCGGGGCGCACCGGCGGCGTGCTCCCGGTGGCCGGGCGTGAAGAAGGGCCCCCTGCTATACGCAATGCGTTAACAGGGGGCCCTTCCTTACTGCTCAGAGTTCGGCGGCGGCGGCGCGGTCGAGCAGCCAGAGGGTACGGGCGAGGCCGCGTACCTGACCGGCCGGCAGCGGTACCGGACCGGAGCCGGCCAGCGCGGCGGCGACCGCCTTCGCCTTGTCCGACCCGCCGGCCACCAGCCACACCTCCTGCGCCGTGTTGATGGTGGGCAGGGTCAGCGTGGTCCGCACCGGGGGCGGCTTCGGGCTGTCCCGGACCGCGCTGACCGACCGCTCCTCGTGCACCACCGGGTGCTCCGGGAAGACCGACGCGACGTGCCCGTCCTCCCCGACGCCCAGCATCAGCACGTCGAAGTGGGGCAGCGCGCCGCCCACGCCGGGTCCGGCCGCCGCCGCCAGCTCCGTCGCGTACCGGGCGGCGGCGGCCTCCGGGTCGTCCCCGTCCGGGCCGTCGGCGGCCGGCATCGGGTGTACCCGCGCCGGGTCCAGCGGCACCGCGTCCAGCAGCGCCGCCCGCGCCTGGGTCTCGTTGCGCTCCGGGTCGCCGGCCGGCAGGAACCGCTCGTCGCCCCACCACACGTCCACCCGGGACCAGTCGACCGCCTCCCGGGCCGGCAGCGTGGCCACCGCCCGGTACACCGCGGCGGCGATCCGCCCGCCGGTCAGCACCACCGACGCCGTGCCCCGGTCGGCCTGCGCGTCGAGCAGCTTCACCACGAACCGGGCCGCCACCGCCTGCGCCAGCACCTCGGCGTCGGCGTGGACGGCCACACTCGCCTCACTCATGTTCCGCCTTCGTCTCCGGACCGCCCTGCGGTCGTGTCGGGCTCATCGTCGCCGCTCAGTGGTCCAGCGCCGGGCCGGCGTGCGCGGTGATCCCGGCCTCGGCCCGCTGGGCGGTGGCCGGGTCCTTCCAGACGTGCACCCGCTGGCCGGGCCGCCGGTCCAGGGCCACCCCCGCCGCGGCGCCCAGCGCCTCCGCGTACACCTGGTCGGCGTCGAGCCGGCGTAGCTCCTCGGCCAGCTCGTCGCCGAGCGGCCGGCGGACCAGCGGCAGCGTCCGGTCCTCCTGCCCGGTCCGGCGGAAGGTGGCCTGGCTGTCGTCCCGGGTCAGGGTCAGCTCGTCGCCGTTGGCGCAGCGCAACTGCACCTGGCGCATCCGGGGGGACTCGTCGGTCGGCTCCCACCGAGGGCTGATCCCCAGCCGGCTGCCCAGCCAGCCGCACATCAGCGCGGCGGTCGGGTCCTTCGGCGGGGCGACCACGGTCGCCTCGGTGACCCGGGCCTGGGTGGTGTCGAACGCCCCGGCGACCAGGGTGCGCCACGGGGTGATCCGGGTCCACGCCAGGTCGGTGTCGCCCGGGGCGTAGTCGCGGGCCCGCTGGCGCAGCGCCTCGATCGGGTCGGGGGACTGCGCGCAGTCGGTGATCCGCCGGTCGGCGACCACCCCGAGGAAGTCGGTGGCGATCTCCTCCGGCGGCTCGCCGTGCCACCAGGTCACCACCGGCACGTCCGGCACCAGCAGCGGCATCACCACCGACTCGGCGTGCAGGGCCAGCCGCCCGTACATCCGGGTGACCACCGCCTCGCAGGGGCCGAGCCGGCCGCCGACCACGATCTCCGCGTCCAGCCGGTCGCGGTCGCGCTCCACGTCGGAGCGGACCACCACCAGCAGCCGGCACGGGTGGGCGGCGGCGGCCACCGTGGCCGCCGCCTCCGCCTCGCGGACCCGCTTCTCGTCCACCACCACGATCAGCGTCAGCGCCATGCCGCTGGCCACGCCGCCGGCGCTGCGCCGTTCGGCGGCGAGCGCCTTGACCACCTCGTTGCCGGTGGTGTCCCACAGCCCGATCACTGGAGCCTCCCGCTTCGCTCGCTGTGCCGCATCACGCCCGCCGCCAGGCACGGCCCTCGCGGGCCAGCATCTCGTCGGCCGCCCGGGGGCCCCACTCGCCGGCCCGGTACGGCTCCGGCCGGGTGCCCTCCCAGGCCTTCACCAACGGGTCCACCACGGCCCAGCTCTGCTCGACCTCGGCGGCGTCCGGGAAGAGGGTCCGGTCGCCGATCAGCACGTCCAGCACCAGCCGCTCGTACGCCTCGGGGCTGGACTCGGTGAACGCCTCGCCGTACTGGAAGTCCATCGCGATGTCGCGGACCTCCATCGTGGTGCCCGGCACCTTGGAGCCGAACTTGAGCACCACGCCCTCGTCCGGCTGGACCCGGATGACGAGCTGGTTGTTGCCGAGCATCTCCATGTCGGCGGGGTTGAACGGCAGGTGCGGCGCCTTCTTGAACATGATGGCGACCTCGGTCACCCGGCGCGGCAGCCGCTTGGCGGCCCGGATGTAGAACGGCACCTCCGCCCAGCGGCGGTTCTGGATGCCGAGCTTGACCGCCACGTACGTCTCGGTGGTCGAGTCCGGCGGGACGCCGTCCTCCTCCAGGTAGCCGGCCGCCCGCTGGCCGCCCACCCAGCCGGGCAGGTACTGGCCCCGAACGGTGTCGGCGGCCACGTCGGTGGGGACGGTGATGGCCCGCAGCACCTTGAGCTTCTCGGCGCGGATCTCGTCGGCGTCGAAGCTCGTCGGCTCCTCCATCGCCACCAGGGCGAGCAGTTGCAGCAGGTGGTTCTGCAACACGTCCCGGGCGGTGCCGACCGAGTCGTAGAACCCGGCCCGGCTGCCGATCCCGACGTCCTCGGCCATGGTGATCTGCACCGAGTCCACGTAGTGGGAGTTCCACAGCGGCTCGAACAGGTTGTTGGCGAAGCGCAGGGCGAGGATGTTCTGGACCGTCTCCTTGCCCAGGTAGTGGTCGATCCGGAAGACGTCCTGCGAGGTGAAGACGTCGTCGACCAGGTCGTTGAGCTCCTTGGCCGAGGGCAGGTCGTGCCCGAACGGCTTCTCCACCACGACCCGTCGCCAGCCGCCGCACTTCTCGTTGTCGGCCATGCCGGTCCGGGCGAGCTGCTTGAGCACGACCGGGAACGCCGCCGGGGGGATGGAGAAGTAGAACGCGGCGTTGCCATGGATGCCATGGCTGTCACGCAGGTCGTTCAGGGTCTGGGCGAGCCGGTCGAAGGCCGCGTCGTCGTCGAACGAGCCGCCGACGAACTTGATGTTGCCGGCGAGCCGGGCCCACACCTCCTCCCGCCACGGGGTACGGCAGTGTTCCTTGGCCGCCTCGTGGGCCAGCGACTCGAAGTCGCCGTCGGCCCAGTCGCGCCGGGCGAAGCCCAGCACCACGAAGCCCGGGGGCAGCAGCCCCCGGTTGGCCAGGTCGTACACCGCGGGTAACAACTTCTTGCGAGCCAGGTCGCCGGTGACACCGAAGATCACCAGAGCGCACGGCTCCGGGATCCTGGGCAGCCGCCGGTCCTGTGCGTCGCGCAGGGGGTTCACGCCGCCTCCTCGCTCCGGTCCGTCCACGTCGTCCATCGTCACGTCGTCAGCCGCCCAGCCGCATCGAGAAGCTGGGCGACGCCCTCCGCCCGGTCGGTCAGGTGCAACCGCAGCACCGGGCGGCCCCGGCCGGCCAGGGCCTGCCGGTCACCGGCGGCCTGGGCCGCCTGTAGTTCTCCGAAGGAGTACGGTCGGTCGGGCACCGGCAGATCAGCGTCGATCGTGCCGGTCACCTGCAGGTAGCTGCCCACCTGCGGGCCGCCCTGGTGGTACTGCCCGGTCGAGTGCAGGTACCGGGGTCCCCACCCGAAGGTGACCGGGCGTGCGGTGGCCCCGGCCAGCCGGGCCCGCAGCCGGGCCGCGTCGGCGTCGGCGTACCGGTCGAGGTACGCCAGCACCGCCAGGTAGCCGTCCGACCCGAGCCCCTCCACCAGCCAGCGCAGCGCCCCGACCAGGTCGGCCGGGGCCCCCGCCGGGGCGTACGCCTCGACCGCGCCCACGGTGAACGACGGCCGTTCGGCCGGCGGACCGCAGGCGAGGATCCGGCTGGTGTGCTCCGTGCTCCCGGCCCCGTCGGGCTCGTCGAACGGGTCGACGCCGAGCGCCACCCCGGCGAGCGCGGTGGCGTACTCCCAGGCCAGGAACTGGGCGCCGAGCGGGCCGGTGACCGCGAGGTCCGGGGCGACGCCGCCGCCCGGCACGGCCCCGGCGGCGAGCGCGCCGCCGTAGCTCACGGTCAGCACGTCCGGGCCGGTCGGGCCGGGGTCGTCCGGGGCCGCCAGGACCACCGGCAGCAGACCCCGCCCGGCCTTGCCCGTCGACTCGGCGAGCAACTGCTCGATCCAGTCGCCCAGGCCGTCGAGGCCGGTGCCGTCGGAGACCAGGACGACGGTGTCCCGGCCTCCGATGGCCGCCGCGCCGAGCGCCGCGCCCAGGGCCAGGCCGGGGTTGTCCCGGTCCCGGCCCAGCGCGTCGGCCAGCGCCTCGGCCTGGTCGAGCAGCTCCACCACCTCGACCCCGGCCAGCGCGGCCGGGACCAGCCCGAACGCGCTCAGCGCGGCGTACCGGCCGGCCACCCGCAGGTCGGCGGGCACGACCACCGCGCCGAGGTCGACGGCGGTCCGCCCCAGCGGGGAGTCCGGGTCGGTGACCACGACGACGTGCCGCCCGGCCTCCTCCTCGGTCAGCCCGGCGGCCAGGAACGCCTCCCGGTACGCCCGCAGGAGGCTGTCGGTCTCGACCGTGCCGCCGGACGTGCCGACCGCCACGACGACGGTCCGCTCCAGCCGGTCCGCCAGCGCGGCGCGTACCCGACCGGGGTCGGTGCTGTCCAGCACGGTCAGCGGCCGGCCCAGGGTCCGGGTGATCACCTCGGCGGCCAGCGTCGCGCCGCCCGTCCCGGCGAGCACCACGTGGTCCAGGTCGGCCAGTTCGGCCCGCAGCTCGGCGAGCAGGGGGAGCAGTTCCCGGCTCCGCCGGAAGGTGTCCACCCAGCCCAGCCGGCG
>NZ_LRQV01000048.1 GCF_001567585.1 Micromonospora rosaria | reverse complement strand
GGCGCGCTCGGCGCGCACGTGGCCCGCCGGCTGGCCGCCGAGGGGGCCGCGCACCTCGTGCTGACCAGCCGGCGCGGGGCGGACGCCCCGGGCGCGGCCGACCTGGCCGGGGAGCTGCGCGCGCTGGGCGTCGAGGTGACCGTGGCCGCCTGCGACGTCGCCGACCGGGCCGCCGTGGCGGACCTGCTCGCCGGCCTGCCCGCCGACCCGCCGCTGACCGCGGTCTTCCACACGGCGGGCGTCGCGCACTCGGTGCCGATCGGCGAGACCGGTCTGCCCGAGGTCGCCGAGGTCTTCGCCGGGAAGGTCGCCGGGGCCCGGCACCTCGACGAGCTGACCCGGGGGTACGACCTGGACGCCTTCGTCCTGTACTCCTCGAACGCGGGCGTGTGGGGCAGCAGCGGGCAGAGCGCGTACGGGGCGGCCAACGCGGCCCTGGACGCGCTCGCCGAACGGCGTCGCGCCGAGGGCCACGTCGCCACCTCTGTCGCCTGGGGTCTGTGGGGCGCGGGCGGCATGGGCGACGGCGGTGCCGAGGACTACCTCAGCCGCCGGGGCCTGCGGCCGATGTCGCCGGAGCGGGGCGTGGACGCCCTGCTGGCGGCCCTGGACCGGGACGAGACCTTCGTCGCCGTCGCCGACGTGGACTGGGCCCTGTTCACCGCCGGGTTCACCGCGTTCCGGCCCAGTCCGCTGATCGGTGACCTGCCGGAGGTCGGGGCCGCGCTGGCCGACGCCGCGCCGCCGGAGGCGACGTCCGCCGACGGCGACCTGGCGCAGCGGCTCGCCGTGGCGGCCCCGCCGGAACGCCACCGGATCCTGCTCGACCTGGTCCGCCGGCACGTCGCCGCCGTCCTCGGGCACCCCGGCCCGGAGCACGTCGGCCCGGACGCCGCGTTCCGGGAGATCGGCTTCGACTCGCTGACCGCCGTCGACCTGGCCAAGCGGCTCAAGGCGGCGGTCGGCGTGCCGCTGCCGGCGACGCTGGTCTTCGACCACCCCACCGCGACGGCGGTCGCCGGGCACCTGGACGGGCTGGTGGCGCCCGCGCCGACCGGCGACGACCCCGGCGAGGCCGAGGTCCGGCGGGCGCTGGCCACCCTGCCGCTGGCCCGACTGCGCGAGGCCGGGCTGCTGGACGGCCTGCTCGCGCTGGCCGGGCTGCGCGACGACGCGGTGCCGGCCCCGCCGGGCCCGGTCACCGACGACATCGACGAGATCGACGACCTCGACCCGGAGGAACTGGTGCGGATGGCGCTGGACAGCGCCGACTCCTGACCCGCCCGCCCCCTTCCCCCAAGGAGCCCCACCCATGGCCATGTCCCCCGACAAGGTGCTCGAGGCGCTGCGGACCTCCGTCAAGGAGACCGAGCGGCTGCGCCGACAGCACCGGGAACTGCTCGCCACCCTCCACGAGCCCGTCGCCGTCGTGGGGATGGCCTGCCGCTACCCGGGCGGGGTGGCCTCGCCCGAGGACCTGTGGCGGCTGGTCGAGTCGGGCACCGACGCGATCGGAGACTTCCCCGCCGACCGGGGCTGGGACGTCGACGCGGTGTACGACCCGGACCCGGAGTCGCCGGACACCACCTACTGCCGGCAGGGCGGGTTCCTGGCCGGGGCGGGCGACTTCGACGCCGCCTTCTTCGGCATCTCCCCGCACGAGGCGATGGTGATGGACCCGCAGCAGCGGCTCCTGCTGGAGGTGTCCTGGGAGGCGCTGGAGCGCGCCGGGACGGACCCGCGCAGCCTGCGCGGCTCCCGGACCGGGGTGTACGTCGGCGCCGCCCACCAGGGGTACGCGGCCGACCCCGGGCAGGTGCCCGAGGGGTCGGCGGGCTTCCGGCTGACCGGCAGCGCCGACGCCGTCCTGTCCGGACGGATCTCGTACGTCCTGGGGCTGGAGGGCCCGGCGCTGACCGTCGAGACGGCCTGCTCGTCCTCGCTGGTGGCGGTGCACCTGGCGGTGCAGGCGCTGCGCCGGGGGGAGTGCGGGCTGGCGCTGGCCGGCGGGGTGGCCGTGATGCCGGACCCGGCGGCCTTCGTCGAGTTCTCCCGGCAGCGGGGCCTGGCGGCCGACGGCCGCTGCAAGGCCTTCGGCGCGGGCGCGGACGGCACCGGCTGGGCGGAGGGCGTCGGCGTCCTGGTCCTGCAACGCCTCTCCGACGCGGTGCGGGACGGCCGGTGGGTGCTGGGGCTGATCCGGGGCTCGGCGGTCAACCAGGACGGCGCCAGCAACGGACTGACCGCCCCGAGCGGCCCGGCCCAGCAGCGGGTCATCCGGCAGGCCCTGGCCGACGCCCGGCTCGGCGCCGACCAGGTCGACGCGGTCGAGGCGCACGGCACCGGCACCCGGCTCGGCGACCCGATCGAGGCGCAGGCCCTGCTCGCCACGTACGGCGCCGACCGGGACCCGGACCGGCCGCTCTGGCTCGGCTCGCTGAAGTCGAACATCGGGCACGCCCAGGCGGCGGCGGGTGTCGGCGGACTGATCAAGATGCTGATGGCGATGCGCGCCGGGACCGTCCCGCCCACCCTGCACGCCGACGAGCCGACCCCGCTGGTCGACTGGTCCGCCGGGGCCGTCCGGCTGGTGACCGGGGCGGTGCCCTGGCCGACGGTCTCCGACGCGCCCCGGCGGGCCGCGATCTCCGCGTTCGGGGTCAGCGGCACCAACGCCCACGTGATCGTCGAGCAGCCGCCCGCGCCCCCCACCGACGCCCCGACCCCGCCCGACGGGGCGGCCCCTCCGGCGGCCCTGCCGCTGGTGCCGTGGGTGCTCTCCGCCCGCACCGACGCCGCGCTGCGCGCCCAGGCCGACCGCCTGCGCGCGCACCTGGCGGCGGCCGGCGACCCGGACCCGCTGGACGTCGGGTTCTCCCTGGCCACCACCCGGGCCGCCCTGGCCCACCGGGCGGTGCTGCTGGCCCCCGACGGGGCCGGCCTGCGCCGCGCCCTGGCCGCGCTGGCCGCCGGCGGCACCGCGCCCGGCCTGGTCCGGGACACGGTACGGCGCGACGGCGGGACCGCCTTCCTCTTCACCGGGCAGGGCAGCCAGCGCGTGGGCGCGGCGCGGGAGCTGTACGGGGCCTTCCCCGCCTTCGCCGCCGCCCTGGACCAGCTCGCCGCCGGGCTGGACCGGTACCTCGACCGTCCCCTGCTGCGGGTGCTCTTCGCCGAGCCGGACTCGGCCGACGCCCGGCTGCTGGACGGCACCCGGTACGCCCAGGCCGCCCTCTTCGCCGTCGAGGTGGCGCTGTTCCGGCTGCTCGACGGCTGGGGGGTGCGCCCCGACGTGCTGCTCGGCCACTCGGTGGGCGAACTGGCCGCCGCCCACGTGGCCGGGGTGCTCGCCGTCGACGACGCGTGCGCGCTGGTCGCGGCGCGCGGACGGCTGATGGGCGAGCTGCCGCCGGGCGGCGCGATGGTGGCGGTCCGGGCCACCGAGGAGGAGGTCGCGCCGCTGCTGGCCGGGCACGGGGACCGGGCCGCCGTGGCGGCGGTCAACGGCCCCCGGGCGGTCGTCCTCTCCGGCGACGAGGAGATCGTGCTGGCCGTCGCCGAGCGCTGCGCCGCCCTCGGCCACAAGACGAAGCGCCTCACCGTCAGCCACGCGTTCCACTCGCCCCGGATGGACCCGATGCTGGAGCCGTTCCGGCAGGTGGCGCGCGGCCTCACCTACCACCCCCCACGCATTCCGGTGGTGTCGAACGTGACCGGTCGGCTCGCCACCGCGCAGGAGCTGTGCGACCCCGAGTACTGGGTCCGGCACGTCCGCCGGCCCGTCCGGTTCCGCGACGGGGTGCACGCCGCCCGCGACCGGGGCGTCACCACCTTCGTCGAACTCGGCCCCGACGGGGTGCTGTGCGCGCTGGCCGAGGAGAGCCTCACCGCCGCCGCCACTGACACCGCCGTCGCCGGCACCGGCTCGGGCTCCGGGCGGGAGCCGGTGCTGGTGCCGCTGCTGCGCCCCGGCCGGCCGGAGGCGGTCACCCTGCTGACCGCGCTCGCCACCGCGTACGCGGGCGGCACCGGGCTGGACTGGTCCCGGTTCTTCGCCGGCACCGGCGCCCGCCGGGTCGAACTGCCCACGTACGCCTTCCAGCACCGGCGGTACTGGGTGGCGCCGCCCGCCCCGCCGGCCCCGCGCGCCGACGACTGGCGGTACCGGATCGACTGGCGGCCCCTGCCGGCGCCGACCGCCGGGGCCGCGTCGCCGGGCGGGCACTGGATCCTTCTGGCGCCCACCCACCCGGGCCGCCCGTCGCTGCCCGGCGCGGCCGGGGCCGCCCTGCGGCGCGCCGGGGCCACGGTGACCCCGGTGACCGTGGACGCCGCCGACGTCGACCGGGACACCCTCGCCGCGCTGCTGGCCGACGCCGCCGCCGGCACCCGTCCGGACGGGGTGCTCTCCCTGCTGGGCGACGACGACCGGCCGCATCCCCGGTTCGCCGCGGTGCCCAGCGGGGTGCTGGCGACCCTGTTCCTCACCCAGGCCCTGGCCGACGGGGCGGCGTCCGCGCCGCTGTGGTGCGTGACCCGGCAGGCGGTCGCCGTCACGACCGGCGAGGGTCCGTCCGTCGCCGGGGCCCAGCTCTGGGGCTTCGGCCGGGTCGCCGCGCTGGAACTGCCCCGGGTCTGGGGTGGCCTGGTGGACCTGCCGGCCGAGCCGGACGACCGGGACTGGGACCGGCTCCGGGCCGCCCTGACCGGCGCGGAGGACCAGGTCGCGGTCCGGGCCGGCGCCGGGTACGCCCGCCGACTGGTCCCCGCCCCGCCGCCGGCGGCCGGGCGGTCCTGGCGTCCGCGCGGCACGGTGCTGGTGACCGGCGGCACCGGGGCGCTCGGCGCGCACACCGCCCGCTGGCTGGCCCGCGCCGGGGCGGCGCACCTCGTGCTCACCAGCCGCCGGGGCGACGACGCCCCCGGCGCCGCCGCGTTGCGGGCGGAGCTGACCGCGCTCGGCGCCTCGGTGACCGTGGTCGCCTGCGACGTCGCCGACCGGGCGGCCGTGGCCGACCTGCTCGCCGGCCTGCCCGCCGACGCGCCGCTGACGGCGGTCTTCCACGCGGCGGGCGTGCCGCAGGTGTCGCCGTTGCGCGAGACCAGCGCGGAGTCGTTCGCCGAGGTCTGCGCCGGCAAGGTCGCCGGGGCGGTGCACCTGCACGAGCTGACCGGTGACCTGGACGCCTTCGTCACCTTCGCCTCCGCCGCCGGGGTGTGGGGCAGCGGCGGGCAGTGCGGGTACGCGGCGGCCAACGCCGCCCTCGACGCGCTCGCCGCGCGCCGCCGCGCCGCCGGGCTGCCCGCCACCTCCGTCGCCTGGGGCGTCTGGGGTGGGGCCGGCATGGGCGAGGGCGCGGGGGAGGAGTACCTGCGCCGGCGGGGCGTGCGCGCGATGGCCCCGGAGGCCGCGCTCACCGCCCTCGGGCGGATCCTGGACGCCGACGAGACCGGGGTGACCGTCTCCGACACGGACTGGGCCCGGTTCGCCGCCGGCTTCGCCGCCGCCCGCCCCGCCCCGCTGCTCGCCGACCTGCCGACCGGGGCGTCCGACCCGGACGGGCGGTCCGCCCCGGCCGGGGAGCCCGGCCCGGCCGATCCGGCGCATGCCGACGTGCCGCGACGCCTGCCGGCGACCGCCGACCGGGCCGCCCTGCTCGCCCTGGTCCGCGCCGAGGCGGCCGAGGTGCTGGGGCACGACGGCACCGACGACGTCCCGGCCGACGCGGAGTTCGCCGCCCTCGGCGTCGACTCCCTGGCCGCCGTGCACCTGCGCCGCCGGCTCGCCGCAGCCACCGGGCTGGACCTGCCGGCCCCCGTGGTCTTCGACCACGGCACCCCCGACGCCCTCGCCGCGCACCTGCACCGGCTGCGCACCGACGCGGCCGGCGCAGCGGCCACGCCGGCGGCCGAGAGCGCCCTGGTCGGCATGTACCGGCGGGCGGTCGGCGACGGCCGGGCCGGCGAGGCGGTGACGGTCCTCGGCACCGTCGCCACCTTCCGTCCCCTCTTCAGCAGCCCGGCCGAGTTGAACGGGCGGCACCCGACGCCGGTCCCGCTCGCCACCGGGGCGGGCGGCCCTGCGCTGATCTGCTGCGCCGGCACCGCCGTGGCGTCCGGCCCCCGGGAGTTCACCGCCTTCGCCGCGGCGCTGGCCGGCCGGCGCGACGTCGCCGTGCTGCCGCAGACCGGCTTCCTGCCCGGCGAGCCGCTGCCCGCCCGGCTGGACGCTCTGCTCGACGCCCAGGCCGACGCCGTCCTGGCGTACGCCGCCGGGGGACCGTTCGTCCTGGTCGGCCACTCCGCCGGGGCGAACATGGCGCACGCGCTGGCGCTGCACCTGGAGGCCCGGGGCAGCGGGCCGGTGGCCCTGGTGCTGATGGACATCTACACGCCCGCCGCGCCCGGGGCGATGGGGGTGTGGCGGGAGGAGATGCTGGCCTGGGCCACCGAGCGGTCCGTCCTGCCGGTCGACGACACCCGGCTGACCGCGATGGGCGCGTACCACCGGATGCTCCTGGACTGGACGCCCCGGCCGACCCGGGCACCCGTGCTGCACCTGTACGCCGGCGAGCCGATGGGCGCCTGGCCGGCCGACGCCGGGCCGGACTGGCGCTCGCGCTGGGCCGGCGCGCACACCAGCACCGAGGTGCCCGGCACCCACTTCTCGATGATGACCGAACACGCGGCGGTCACCGCCGCGACCGTGCACACCTGGCTCGACGAGGTGTGCCCGACCCGCGTGCCGTGACCCGTCCGGCCGGCCCGTCCCGGCTGACCGACGACGACAGCAGGAGGAAGCGCAGATGACCACAGTCCCCACCGGTGGAGACCCCGCGACCTGGGCCCGCCGGCTACAACTGACCCGTGCCGCGCAGTGGTTCGCCGGCAACCACGGCGACCCGTACGCGCTGATCCTGCGGGCGGAGACCGACGACCCGACCCCGTACGAGCAGCAGGTGACCGCGCACGGGCCGCTGTTCCGCAGCGACCAGTTGGACACCTGGGTGACCGGGGACGCCGCGCTGGCCGGCGAGGTGCTGACCGACGACCGGTTCGGCTGGCTGACCCGCTCCGGGCACCGCCCCGCCGAGCGGACCCTGCCGCTGGCCGGCACGGCGCTGGACCACGGGCCGGAGACCCGGCGCCGGCTCGACGCGCTCACCGGGCTCGGCGGCCCGGTCCTGCGCACCGATGCCGAGGGGCTGCGCATCCGGGTCGAGAAGAGCACCCTGGCCCTGCTCGACGGGGCCGGGGCCGACGTGGACCTCGCCACCGTGGCCCGGCGGCTGACCGCGTCGGTCCTGGCCGACCTGCTCGGGGTGCCCGCCGGCCGGCAGGGCCGGTTCGAGGAGACCCTGGCCGCCGCCGGCCGGACCCTGGACAGCCGGCTCTGCCCGCAGACCGTGGCGCACGCCCTGGCCACGGTGGCCGCCACCGCCGAACTGGCCGGCCTGCTCGCCGAGGCGTCCGCCGCGACCCAGGGCGAGCCCGGCGTCGGCCCGGCCACCGACGTGCGGGCCGACGACCGGGTGACCGCCGGGCTCGCCCTGGCGGTCGGCACCGCCGAACCGGCGACGACCCTGCTCTGCAACGCGGTCCGGGCGCTGCTGGACCGGCCCGCGCAGTGGGCCCTGCTCTGCGCCGACCCCGACCTGGCCGCCGCCGCCGTCGAGGAGACCCTGCGCTGGTTCCCCCCGGTGCGCCTGGAGAGCCGGGTCGCGCTGGAGGACGTCACCCTCGCCGGGCAACTCGTCCCGGCGGACGGTCACCTGGTCGTGCTGGTCGCCGCCGCGAACCGGGCGTTGCTCGCGGCGGGCGACCCCGACCGGGACGGCTTCGACCTGACCCGCCCGGCGGCCCCGGCGCTCGGGCTCGTCGGGGTGCCGTACCTGGCCGGGGCGGGGGAGCTGATCCGGCTGGTCGTCACGACCGCCCTGCGGGCCCTCGCCGAGGCGGCGCCCACGCTGCGGCCGGCGGGGCCCGGCGTCCGCTGGCGACGCTCGCCCGTCCTGCTCGGCCACGCCCGGCTCCCGGTCACCCGGGCCGGCGGCACCCCCGAGTCCGATGACCGCCCGGCGACGGAAGAGGCCACCCGATGCGAGTCCTGATCACGTCCTTCGCGCACAACACCCACTACTACAGCCTGGTACCGCTGGCCTGGGCGCTGCGCGCCGCCGGTCACGAGGTCCGGGTGGCGAGCCAGCCCTCGCTCACCGACACCATCGTGACGTCCGGGCTGACCGCCGTCCCGGTCGGCGACGACCAGGCGATCATCGACCTGCTCACCGAGGTCGGCGGCGACCTGGTGCCGTACCAGCGGGGCCTGGACTTCACCGAGACCCGGCCCGAGGTGCTGACCTGGGAGTACCTGCTCGGCCAGCAGACCATGCTCACGGCGCTGTGCTTCGCCCCGCTCAACGGCGACTCCACCATGGACGACATGGTCGCGCTGGCCCGGTCCTGGCAGCCGGACCTGGTGCTCTGGGAGCCGTTCACCTACTCCGGGCCGGTCGCGGCCCGGGTGGTCGGGGCGGCGCACGCCCGGCTGCTCTGGGGGCCCGACGTGGTCGGCAACTCCCGGCGGCTGTTCACCGAGGCGCTGGCGGAGCTGCCGGCCGAGCAGCGCGAGGACCCGATGGCCGAGTGGCTGCGCTGGACGCTGCACCGGTACGGCTGCCAGATCGGCGCCGACGAGGTGGAGGACCTGGTCACCGGCGAGTGGACCGTCGACCCCACGCCCGGGAGCACCCGCCTGCCCGTCCCCGGTCGCCGGGTGGCCATGCGGTACGTGCCGTACAACAGCCCCTCGGTGGTGCCCGAGTGGGTGGCCAAGGCCGAGCGGCCCCGGGTCTGCCTGACCCTCGGGGTGTCGAGCCGGGAGACGTACGGCAAGGACGTGGTCTCCTTCCAGGAGCTGCTCGGCGCGCTCGGCGACCTGGACGTGGAGGTCGTGGCGACGCTCAGCGACGCCCAGCGCGACCACCTCGGCGACCTGCCGGACAACGTCCGGATCTGCGACTTCGTGCCGCTGGACGTGCTGCTGCCGAGCTGTGCCGTGATCATCCACCACGGCGGCGCGGGCACCTGGTCGACGGCGACGCTCTACGGCGTCCCGCAGATCATGATCCCGTCGTTGTGGGACGCCCCGCTCAAGGCGCAGCAGGCGGAACGGCTCGGGGCGGGCATCGCCATCCGGCCGGACGAGCTGACCGCCGACTCCCTGCGGGCCGCCGTGGTCCGGGTCCTCGACGACCCGTCGATCACGGCCGCCGCCCGCCGGCAACGCGACGAGCTGCTCGCCGCGCCGTCGCCGGCCGAGGTGGTCCGGATCCTGGAGCGCCTCACCGCAGACCACCGGTCCGGCCGTCCGGCCGGCACGGCCACCGACCACTCGTGAAAGGGCTGACACGATCCATGATGTACGCGGACGCCATCGCCGAGGTCTACGACCTGGTGTACCAGGGGAAGGGCAAGGACTACGCGGCGGAGGCGGAGGAGTTGGCGGCCCTGGCCAGGGCCCGCCGGCCGGGCGCCCGGACGTTGCTGGACGTCGCCTGCGGCACCGGCCTGCACCTGCGGCACCTGGCCGGGCTCTTCGACGACGTGGGCGGCGTCGAGCTGGCCCCGGACATGCTGAGCATCGCCCAGCAGCGCAACCCCGGCGCGGCGCTGCACCTCGGTGACATGCGCACCTTTGACCTGGGGCACCGCTACGACGTCATCACCTGCATGTTCAGCTCGGTGGGCCACCTGGAGACCACGGCCGAGCTGGACGCGACGCTGGCCCGCTTCGCCGCGCACCTGTCCCCCGGGGGTGTGGCGATCGTCGAGCCGTGGTGGTTCCCGGAGACGTTCACGCCCGGGTACGTGGGCGCGAGCCTGCTGGAGGTCGACGGCCGTACCATCTCCCGGGTCTCCCACTCGGTGCGCGAGGGCGGCGCCACCCGGATCACCGTGCACTACCTGGTGGCCAGCGCCGACGGTGGGATCCGGCACTTCGACGAGAGTCACCTGATCACCCTCTTCGAGCGGGCCGACTACGAGCGCGCCTTCGCGCGGGCCGGCTTCACCACGGAGTACCTGACGCCCGGCCCGTCCGGCCGGGGGCTCTTCGTCGGCGTCCACCGCTGACCGCCCGGCCCGGCCCGGCAGCCCCGGGCCGGGCCCCGGCGTCCGGCCCCCGGACGCCGGGACGTGACCTGACCCCGACCCGCCCCACCCGACTCCTGGGAGACACCGGTGCCAGACACCCCCGAACTGAACCGCATCCTCGACGCGATCCTCGCCCCGGAGCCGGACGCGCGGGAGCTGGCCGCCCTGCCGTTGCCGCCCTCGTACCGGGCGGTGACCGTGCACAAGGACGAGACGGAGATGTTCGCGGGCCTCTCCCGCCGGGAGAAGGACCCGCGCAAGTCGCTGCACGTCGAGGAGGTGCCCGTCCCCGAACTCGGCCCGGGGGAGGCCCTCGTCGCGGTGCTGGCCAGCTCGGTCAACTACAACACCGTCTGGTCGTCGATCTTCGAGCCGTTGGCCACCTTCGGCTTCCTGGAGCGGTACGGCCGTCTGTCCGGGCTGGCCCGGCGACACGACCTGCCGTACCACGTCCTCGGCTCGGACCTGGCCGGCGTGGTGCTGCGCACCGGGCCGGGGGTGAACCGCTGGCGGCCGGGCGACGAGGTCGTCGCGCACTGCCTGTCGGTGGAGCTGGAGTCCGCCGAGGGCCACGGCGACACCATGCTCGACCCGGAGCAGCGCATCTGGGGCTTCGAGACCAACTTCGGCGGGCTCGCCGAGATCGCGCTGGTCAAGGCGAACCAGCTGATGCCCAAGCCGGCCCACCTGACCTGGGAGGAGGCCGCCTCGCTGGGGCTGGTCAACTCCACCGCCTACCGGCAGCTCGTCTCCGGCAACGGGGCCCGGATGAAGCAGGGCGACAACGTTCTCATCTGGGGTGCCACCGGCGGCCTCGGCGCGCACGCCACCCAGCTCGCGCTGGCCGGCGGGGCGAACCCGGTCTGCGTGGTCTCCAGTCCGCAGAAGGCCGAGATCTGCCGCCGGATGGGGGCCGAGGCCATCATCGACCGGGTCGCCGAGGACTACCGCTTCTGGTCGGACGAGCACACCCAGAACCCCCGGGAGTGGAAGCGTTTCGGCCGGCAGATCCGGGAGCTGACCGGCGGCGAGGACGTCGACATCGTCTTCGAGCACCCCGGCCGGGAGACCTTCGGCGCCTCGGTCTACGTCACCCGCAAGGGCGGCACCGTGGTCACCTGCGCCTCGACGAGTGGCTTCGAGCACGTCTACGACAACCGGTACCTGTGGATGTCCCTGAAGCGGATCATCGGTACCCACTTCGCCAACTACCGGGAGGCGTGGGAGGCCAACCGGCTGGTCGTGAAGGGGAAGATCCACCCGACGCTGTCCCGCTGCTACCCGATGGAGGAGGTCGGCCAGGCGGTGTACGACGTACACCACAACCTCCATCAGGGCAAGGTGGGTGTCCTGACGCTCGCGCCGCGGTCCGGGCTCGGGGTGCGCGACGCCGAGCTGCGGGAGCGCCACGTACACGCGATCAACCGGTTTCGCGTGCCGGAGTGAAAAACCTCTCCCGACGGCCGGGGGACAAATAGGGGCGTCGGGGGTGTCCGCGACCTCGCACGGGCCGGGCCCGGTCGGTCGACCCGACCGGCACCGGCGGCGAAACTCCAGCTCAGCGTGGGTGCGGCGGGTCGGGCGGGGTGGTCCGTACGCGCCGGAGAGTCCTCAAGGGATTGTCCGGGATCGGCTGCGATCGGCCGGCTACGCTAGGTGTATCGATGGCGGTGAACGGAGACTCCCGGATCCTGACCCATGTCCGTAGGCGTTGTGTGCGAGGTGGTGGGACGCATGACTGGCCCCGGCTCTCCGTCGCGAGACCACGAACTTCAGTTCTTCGAGCTCCTGGCCCGGGAGGCGCCCGTCCTGCGGTACGAGGAAGTGGTGCAGCAGGCGCAGCGCGACGGGGTGGACCGGGCCGCGCTCGACCGGGTCGAGACGGCCAAGCGGCTCGCCCTGGAGCTGCGGGAGACCGTCGGTCGGCGGTGCCGGCGCGGCGCCGAGCTCGCCGCCCTCGTCGACACCGCCCGGGACCTCGCCGGGGCCTCGAACCTGGAGGCCGGGCTGCACCTGGTCGTCCGCCGGGCCCAACTGCTGCTCACCATCGACGTGGCGTTCGTCAGTCTGGTCGACGAGGTGACCGGGGACTCCTACGTCGCCTCGGCCGTCGGCGCGGCCACCACGCTGAACGACGGCTTCCGGCTGCCCCGCCGGCACGGCCTGCTCGTCCCCGCCGGGGACGGCGAGCCGATCTCCTGGACGGCCGACCACCTCGCCGACGAGCGCCTCGAACACCACCCGGTCACCGACGGTTTGATCCGCGCGGAGGGGCTGCGCGCCGTCCTGTCGGTGGCCCTGTGCGTCAACGGCCGGCACCTCGGGGACCTGCACGTCGGCCACCGGCAGATCCGGCACTTCGCCCCGGACGAGGTGGCCGCCCTGCGCCTGCTCGCCGACCTCGCGGCGACCGCCGTGGACCGGATCAGCGTGCTCTGCGACACGTGGGCCGACCTCAAGCAGGCCCAGCAGGAGGCCGCCCAGGCCCGCGCCGAGCTCAGCGCGGCCCGGGAGGTGGGCGGCCTGCAACCGGAACTGGTCCAGCTCGTCCTCGACGGCGGCGGACTGGACGACCTGGCCGCCAGCGCGGTACGCCGGCTGGGCGGGGCGTTGCAGGTCCGCGACCGGGCCGGTGCCGCGCTGGCCGTGGTCGGTGACCTCCCGGCGCCCGACGAGCGGGAACTGGCCCGCGCCCGGCTCGGCGCCCACACCACCGGCCGGCCCGCCCGGCTGAGCACCGGCTCCTGGGTGGTGCCGGTGGCCGCCCGCGCCGACGACCTCGGCTGTGTGCTGTTCCACCCCGACGAGACGTTCGACGCCGAGCGGGTGGCGACCCTGCCGGCCGTCGCCCAGTCCGTCGCGCTGCTGCTGACCCAGACCGTCGGAGTCCGGGGCCGGTCGGGCGACCGGCTCCTGGAGGACCTGCTCGGCCCCTGGCCGGAGCTGGACCGGGGCGGCAAACGCGGGCGGCGGGCCCCGGTCGACCTGGACCGGCCGTACGTGGTGGTGGTCGCCCGACCCGAGGGCACCGCCCCGCCCGGCGTGGTCGAACGGGCGGTCTGCGTCGCGCACGGGCTGGACGGCATGAAGGCGATGCGCGACGGCCACGCGGTGCTGCTGCTGCCCGGGGACGACCCGGGAGCCCGGGCCCGGGACGTCTCCCGCGAACTGGGTGGGCTGCTCGGCCTGCCGGTCACCGCCGGCGGGGCCGGCCCGGTGCGGACCGCCGACGCGGTCAGCGGCACCTACCAGGAGGCGGCCCGGTGCGTCGACGCCCTGGTCGCGCTGGACGCGACGGGGCGGGCGGCCTGCTCACGGGACCTGGGCTTCCTCGGGCTGCTGGTGGCCGACGGCCACGACGTCCCGGGCTTCGTCGACCGGGTCCTCGGGCCGGTGCTCAACTACGACGCCCGGCGGCTGGCGAACCTCGCCGAGACGCTGGAGGTCTACTTCGACTCGGGCGGCAGCCGGACCCGTGCGGCGGAGATGCTGCACGTCCACCCGAACACCGTCTCCCGACGGCTGGACCGCATCGCCCAGCTCCTCGGCGACGACTGGCAGAAACCGGACCGGGCCCTGGACACGCAGCTCGCCCTGCGCCTGCACCGGGTCCGGGACCTGCTCTGCGCGGAACGCGACGACCCGGCCCCGGCCCCGACCCGGTGGGCGGCACCCGAGCCGCCGGACGGGCCTACCGACGCCTGGTGCCCAGCATCCGCAGGGCGTGCGCCACGGACGCGAGGGTGACGTGCCGGTGCCAGCCCGGGTACGACCGGCCCTCGAAGTCCTGCATGCCGACGTCGAGGCTGATGTAGGAGAAGTCGGCCTCGACCCGGCGGGTGAGCCGGCTCAGCCGCAGCAGCGGGCCGTACCCGGCGCCGGTCATGTTGGTCAGCCACACCTGCCGCACCCCGCGCTCGTACGTCTGCCACTTGCCGAGCAGCGTCAGCGGTAGCCCGAGGGCGGCGGTCCGGGTCGACCCGGTGGCGGACCCGGCGTACGGGCCGCTCGGGCGGGCGTCGGGCGTGCTCGGCCAGTACACCTGCAAGGGCGCCACCAGGCTGGTGCGCCGGGCGCCGGGGCTGGCCGGGTCGATCCACTCCACCGGGCGGCGCTGGGCCCGCGCCAGGCCGAGCAGGTGTTCGGCGGAGGCCGCCGAGACCCGGTTCTCGCCCTGGCCGGCCCCGGCGGCCAGCAGGGTGCAGCCCCCGCTGACCCGCAGCAGGAACGGCAGCCCCGCCGCGGTGAACGCCTCCACCAGCGGGGGCAGCGCCGAGTACCGGGCGTCCATCACCACCGGACGCGGCTCGATGCCCCAGGCCGCGGCCTTCAGCACCGCCTGGACCGCGGCACCGTCGCCGGTCGTGCCGTCCTCGTCCTCGGGGACGGTGGCGCGGGTCCGCGTCCGGTTGTCCTGGAGCCACCCCTTGCCGATGGACAGTTGCCAGTTGACCGGCGCGGCGGCCGTCTCCGAGGCCAGCCAGAGCCCGTAGCTCTGCTGGCTGTTCACCGTCTCGCCGAGCGCCGGCACGTACCGGCGCTCCACCCCGACCGAGTGCCGGCCGGTCTTCGGCACCAGCATCGACCGCACCACCCAGGCCCGGGGCGACAGCAGCCGGTCCAGGTGGCGGGCGAGGGAGGCGCGCACGACCGTCCAGTCCCAGGTGGAGCAACTGATGAAGTGGTGCAGGCTCTGCGCCGCCGCCGGATCGTCGGTGCTGGTGGCCAGGTTGCGCATGGTCTTGCGGCCGGGTGAGGTCAGCAGGCCCCGGACGTACAGCTCGCCCTTGCGCCGCTGGTCGGCCCGGGGCAGCGAGGCCAGCAGGGTGCCGCACGCCCTGGACACCGTGTCCAGATCGGCCCGTCGCGGTCGGCTCGTCTCCCGGACGTCGAGCATCGGCAGCGTCACTCTCCTCCGGTTGCTGGCGGGACGATGTGCTGATCACGGCCAGGGCCCGACCCTCGTCCCACGATGGCCCGGTGGGCCCCGCGTTGCCCAGGTGCGTCGGCACCACACTTGGCCGCCGACGGTGGTTGCGCACCCACCGTAGCTGGCTGGGTAGCCGAACGTGTCGGCCTGTTGCGGTCCCGGCACCCGGTGACGCCACCACACCTCACGGCCAGGACCGCAGCGAAATGTGTGACCGGCGAACCTCGCATCCCGCGCCACTCTCCGGAAACCTTCTAGGAGATCGGCCATCGTCGTGATGTGCGGCAGGTGCCGGTTCCGCTCCCGGGTTTCCCAGCCCCGTCCGGTCCCACCCGCGACCCGTCGCCCCACCGACCCGCTAAGGACCCCGATGACCTCCGCAGCGCACCACCCCCGGTACTCGGCGAGGGCTGACGCCCTGATGGACGACGCCGACGTCCGGCCGGGCGCCGAGGACGTCGACGGCGCGCAGCTCGACCGGGACGACCGGGCCGCGCTGCGGCGGGTCGCCGGCCTGTCCACCGAGACGACCGACGTCACCGAGGTCGAGTACCGGCAGGTCCGGCTGGAACGGGTGATCCTGGTCGGCGTCTGGACCGCCGGCACGGTCGACGAGGCCGAACGGTCCCTGGCCGAGCTGGCGGCGCTGGCCGAGACGGCGGGGGCGATGGTGCTCGACGGGGTGATCCAGCGCCGTGACCGGCCCGACCCGGCGACCTACCTCGGCTCCGGCAAGGCCCGGGAACTGCGGGACCTCGTCCGGGCGGCCGGCGCCGACACGGTGGTGTGCGACGGTGAACTCAGCCCCGCCCAGTTGGTACGCCTGGAGCAGGTCGTCGACGCCAAGGTGGTGGACCGCACCGCGCTGATCCTCGACGTCTTCGCCCAGCACGCCACGTCCCGCGAGGGCAAGGCGCAGGTGGCCCTGGCCCAGATGCAGTACATGCTGCCCCGGCTGCGGGGCTGGGGCCAGTCGCTCTCCCGGCAGATGGGCGGCGGGGGCGGCGGTGGTGGCATGGCCACCCGGGGACCCGGCGAGACCAAGATCGAAACCGACCGGCGGCGGATCCACGAGAAGATGGCCCGGCTCCGCCGGGAGATCGCCGAGATGCGGACCGGCCGGGAGCTCAAGCGCCAGGAGCGACGGCGCAGCAGCATCCCGTCGGTGGCCATCGCCGGCTACACCAATGCCGGGAAGTCCTCGCTGCTCAACCGGCTCACCGGGGCCGGCGTCCTGGTGCAGAACGCGCTCTTCGCCACCCTCGACCCGACCGTCCGCCGGGCCACCACCCCGGCCGGGCGGGCGTACACCATCACCGACACCGTCGGGTTCGTCCGCCACCTGCCGCACCACCTGGTGGAGGCGTTCCGCTCCACCCTGGAGGAGGTGGCCGAGGCCGACCTGCTGCTGCACGTCGTGGACGGCTCACACCCCGCGCCGCTGGAGCAGCTCGCCGCGGTCCGCGCGGTCATCCGGGACGTCGACGCGGGCGACGTGCCGGAGCTCGTGGTGGTCAACAAGGCCGACGCGGCCACCCCGGCGGCCCTGGCCGCGCTGGCGGAGGCCGAGCCCCGGCACGTCGTCGTCTCGGCCCGCACCGGGCAGGGCATCGACACGCTCCGGGAGGCCGTCGGCGCGGCGTTGCCGCATCCCGAGGTGCAGGTCGACGTCCTGATCCCGTACACCGCGGGCGGTCTCGTCGCGCGGATCCACGCCGACGGCGAGGTGCTGGCCGAGGAGCACACCGCCGACGGCACCGTGCTCCGCGCCCGGGTGGCCGCCGACCTGGCCGCCGACCTCGACGGGTACGCCAGGACCTGAGCCGGGCCCGGGACTCCCGGGGCCGGACGCAGCCGTCAACCGCGGAAGGAGGCAGGACCATGAAGCGCGATCTCGGGGACCTGGCGCTCTTCGGAGGGCACGCCAGTTTCCTCCAGCAGATCCACGTGGGGCGGCCCAACCGGATCGAACGGTCGCGGTTGTTCGACCGCCTGTCCTGGGCGCTGGACAACCAGTGGCTGACCAACAACGGGCCGCTGGCGCGGGAGTTCGAGGAGCGGGTGGCCGACCTGGCCGGGGTCCGCAACTGCGTGGCCACCTGCAACGCGACGGTGGCCCTGCAACTGCTCGTGCACGCGGCGGAGCTGACCGGCGAGGTGATCATGCCGTCGCTGACCTTCGCCGCGACCGCGCACGCGGTCCGGTGGCTCGGCCTGGAGCCGGTCTTCTGCGACATCGACCCGCGCACCGGGTGCCTCGACCCGGCGGCGGTGGCCGCCGCCGTGACCCCCCGCACGTCGGGGATCTTCGGCGTCCACCTGTGGGGGCGCCCCTGCGCCGTGGACGCGCTGGAGAAGCTGGCCGCCGACACCGGCCTGCGCCTGTTCTTCGACGCCGCCCACGCGATCGGCTGCACCTCGCAGGGGCGGCCGGTGGGCAGCTTCGGCGACGCGGAGGTGTTCAGCTTCCACGCGACCAAGGTGGTCAACGCCTTCGAGGGCGGGGCGATCGTCACGGACGACGACGACCTGGCCCACCGGATCCGCAGCCTGGCGAACTTCGGCTTCAACCTGCGGACCCCGAGCGCGGCCGGCGGCACCAACGCCAAGATGAGCGAGGCGTCCGCCGCCATGGGGCTCACCTCGCTCGACGCGTTCCCCGAGGTGGCCCGCCACAACCGGGACAACTACGAGCAGTACCGCCGCGAACTGGCCCGGGTGCCCGGCCTCAGCGTGATCGACATCGACCCCGACGAGCGGCACAACTACCAGTACGTGATCATCGAGATCGACGAGGAGATCACCGGGCTCCCCCGGGACCTGCTCGTCGAGCTGCTGCGGGCCGAGAACGTCGTCGCGCAGCGCTACTTCTCCCCGGCGTGCCACCAGATCGAGCCGTACCGGTCCCGGCAGGAGGCGGTGCACCTGCCGCACACCGAGCGCCTCTCGGCGCGGGTCGTGGCGCTGCCGACCGGATCCACCATCTCCCGGGAGGACATCCGCAGGGTGTGCAACATCGTGCGGTTGGCGGCCACCCGGGGATCCGAACTGACCGCCCGGTGGCACCAGCAGTCCGGGGCCGGAGAACAGGGCGTGGTGCCGGCCGGCTGACCGGCCGGGACCGGATGAACGTGTGGGAGGGCCCATGACCGTAGAGATGTCCGCGACGAACTCCGCGATCCCCGGCAGCGATCTGACGGTGGTGGCGCAGGCACTGCACGAGGAGGTGGCGGGCACCGGGCTCGTGCCGCCGGCCGAGACCGGCCCGACCGCCCACCTGCTGGCGGCACTGGCGCGCATCTACGGGAACGCGCCCTTCGTGCCGCTGGAACAGGCGCGCCACGAACTCGGCGTGGACCGGGCCGGCTTCGAGCGGTTGCTGGAGCTGTTCACCCGGATCCCGGCGCTGCGGGCCGCCGTCGAGAACGGCCCGTCGGGCCGCTACTGGACGAACACCGTGCTCGGCCTGGAGAGGGCGGGCGTCTTCGACGCCGTGCTCGCCAGGAAACCGACGTTCCCGCATCTCGTCGGCCTCTACCCGGGGCCGACCTGCATGTTCCGCTGCCACTTCTGCGTGCGGGTCACCGGCGCCCGGTACCAGGCCTCGTCGCTGGCCGGCGGGAACGAGATGTTCGCCTCCGTCATCGACGAGGTTCCCGCCGGCAACCGCGACGCGATGTACGTCTCCGGCGGCCTGGAACCGCTCACCAACCCCGGACTGGGCGCCCTGGTCAGCCGGGCGGCCGGGCGGGGCTTCCGGATCGTCCTCTACACCAACTCCTTCGCGCTGACCGAGCAGAAGCTCAAGGGTGAGCAGGGCCTGTGGGACCTGCACGCCATCCGCACGTCGCTGTACGGGCTGACCGACGAGGAGTACCAGGCCACCACCGGCAAGCAGGGCTCGTTCACCCGGGTCCGGGCCAACCTCGCGCGGTTCCAGCAGTTGCGCGCCGAGCGGGAGGCGCCGATCCGCCTCGGGCTCAGCTACATCGTCCTGCCCGGTCGCGCCGGCCGGCTGAGCGCGCTCGTCGACTTCATCGCCGAGCTCAACGAGGCGGCACCGGACCGCCCGCTGGACTACATCAACCTGCGCGAGGACTACAGTGGCCGGCCGGACGGGAAGCTCTCCCCGGACGAGCGGGCCGAGCTCCAGGACGAGCTGAACCGGTTCCGGGAGAAGGCGGCGCAGCGCACCCCGACGTTGCACGTCGACTACGGCTACGCCCTGCACAGCCTGATGATGGGCACCGACGTGCAACTGGTCCGGATCCGGCCGGAGACCATGCGGCCCACCGCGCACCCCCAGGTGTCGGTGCAGGTGGACCTGCTGGGCGACGTCTACCTCTACCGGGAGGCGGCCTTCCCCGGCCTGGCCGGGGCGGACCGCTACCGCATCGGCACGGTGGGGCCGGACACCACCCTGACCGAGGTGGTGGAGAGCTTCGTGACCAGCGGCGCGACGGTCACTCCGCAGGCGGAGGACGAATACTTCCTGGACGGTTTCGACCAAGCCGTGACCGCGCGGCTGAACCAGATGGAGACCGACATCGCTGACGGGTGGGGGGAACGGCGCGGTTTTCTCCGCTGACGGAGATCGGCCGCGGCGCGCGGGCGACGGAGGTGAAGAAACCGACGGACCCGGCGGTCGGGCCGGGTCCGTGCCCACGTGTTCCGGAGAGTCGGGTATAGTGCCGGGCATGGGTTTTGTGTGGTTCATCAGGTTCCGCCGCGCATAGCGGCGGACTATCGCTCTTCTCAATGAGCTCCGCCGCGCAACGGTTCACCGCCGGTGCGGCATTTCCAGCCGACCGGCTCCGAAACGATAATCGCGGAGCACGCACATGCCTTACCACGAGCACGTCGGACGACACGAGTTCGGCCAGAACTTCCTGGTCGACCGCTCGGTGATCGCCGACCTGACCGATCTCGTCGCCCGGACCGAGGGCCCGATCGTCGAGATCGGAGCCGGCGACGGCGCCCTCACCCTTCCGCTGAGCCGGCAGGGCAGGGACGTGACCGCCGTGGAGATCGACCCCAAACGCGCCAAGCGGTTGAGCCGACAGACCCCGGAGAACGTCACCGTGGTCTGCGCCGACATCCTGCGCTTCCGGTTTCCCCGGCATCCCCACGTGGTCGTCGGGAACATCCCCTTCCACGTCACCACCTCCATCATCCGAACCCTGCTCGCCGCCGACCACTGGCACGCGGCGGTGCTGCTGGTGCAGTGGGAGGTGGCCCGCCGGCGGGCGGGTGTCGGCGGCGCGACGCTGCTGACCGCGAGCTGGTGGCCCTGGTACGACTTCGAGCTGCACTCCCGGGTGCCGGCGCGGGCCTTCCGGCCGGTGCCCTCGGTGGACGGTGGGCTCTTCACGATCGCCCGGCGGGGGACCCCGCTGGTGACCGACCGCAAGGGCTACCAGGACTTCGTCCGGACGGTCTTCACCGGTCGGGGTCACGGCCTCGCGGAGATCATCCAGCGGTCGGGGCGGATCAGCCGGCCCGACCTGCAGGACTGGATGCGGGCCAACCGGGTGGGGCCGAACCTGCTCCCGAAGGACCTCGACGCCCACGAGTGGGCCTCGCTGTGGCAGCTGGCCGGCCCGGCCCGGCCCGGTGGCGCGGGCCGGCCCGCGCCGCGCCGGCCACGCAACCCCGCCTCGACCCGTCGGGTCTGACCGGTGGCGGCGGGGCCGGTGCGTGCCCGGCCCCGCCACCGCCCCGTCAGGTCGTGCCGGGCGGGGTGACCTTCAGCGGCTCCCACCAGTCGCGGTGGGTGCGGTACCACTCGACGGTCTCCGCGAGCCCCTCGGCGAAACCGGTCCGGGGGGCGTATCCGAGCTCCGCCGTGATCTTGGAGATGTCGAGGCAGTAGCGCAGGTCGTGGCCCTTGCGGTCGGGGACCCGACGGACCGCGCTGGCGTCCGCGCCGCAGATGTCGAGCAGCCGGGCGGTCAGCTCGGCGTTGCTCAGCTCCGTGCCGCCGCCGATGTGGTAGACCTCACCCGGCCGGCCCTTCGAGGCGACGAGTTGGATCCCCCGGCAGTGGTCGTCGACGTGCAGCCAGTCCCGGCTGTTGCGCCCGTCGCCGTAGAGCGGCACGGTCAGGCCGTCCAGCAGGTTGGTCGCGAACAGCGGGATGACCTTCTCCGGGTACTGGTACGGGCCGTAGTTGTTGGAGCAGCGGGTCACGCAGACCGGCAGCCCGTGGGTGCGGTGGAAGGCCAACGCCAGATGGTCGGAGGCGGCCTTGGTGGCGGCGTACGGGGAGTTGGGGGAGAGCGGCTGGTCCTCGGCCCAGGCGCCGTGCTCGATCGAGCCGTACACCTCGTCGGTCGACACGTGCACGAACCGGCCGACGCCCGCGCGGACCGCCGCCTCCAACAGCGTGAAGGTGCCCTGCACGTTGGTCCGGACGAACGCCGAGGCGTCCGCTATCGACCGGTCCACGTGCGATTCGGCCGCGAAGTGCACGACCAGGTCGACGTCACGCATCAGGTCGTCGACGACCACCGGGTCACAGATGTCGCCCTGGACGAAGGTGAGGTTCGGGTCGTCGGCCACCGGCGCGAGGTTGGCCGGGTTCCCGGCGTAGGTCAGCTTGTCGAGCACCACCGTCCGGGCGTTCTCCCAGTGGGGGTAGGCACCGGACAGCAGTTCCCGGACGAAGTGCGAGCCGATGAAACCCGCACCGCCGGTCACCAGGATGCGCATGGGGTCACCCTTCTCGGGCCGGGCCGTCGCCCGCCCGGACGTGGACAAGAGCATTCTCCATCCGACGGCACCCGATCCGCCGACGGCGGGCGGGCGGACCGAGCCGGCCGGCTCGGGTCGTGCGTCAGGACAGCGGGGAGGTCGCCTTCCAGTCGAGCAGCCGGAGCAGGTAGTCCCCGTACCCGCTGCGGGTGAGCGGACCGGCGAGGGCCCGCAGCTCGTCGTCGTCGAGGAACCCGGCGCGCCACGCCGTCTCCTCCACGCACCCGATCTTGAAGCCCTGCCGTTCCTCGATCACCCGGACGTACTCCCCGGCCTGGACGAGGCTGGCGAACGTGCCGGTGTCCAGCCAGGCCGTGCCCCGGTCGAGCAGGGTCAGGCTCAGCGTGCCCCGGCGCAGGTACTCCTGGTTCACCGCGCTGATCTCCAGCTCCCCCCGGGCGCTGGGCGTCAACTGCTCGGCGATCGTGACCACGTCGCTGTCGTAGAAGTAGAGCCCCGGCACCACGTAGCGCGATCGTGGCCGGGCCGGCTTCTCCTCGATCGAGAGCACCCGCCCCGCCTCGTCGAACTCCACCACACCGTACGCCGACGGGTCGGCGACCGGGTAGCCGAAGATCTCCCCGCCGGTCGGGTTGGTGTGCCCGGCCAACTTCCGGCCCAGCCCCACCCCGTGGAAGATGTTGTCGCCGAGGATGAGGGCGGCGGGCCCGCCGGCCAGAAACTCCCGGGCGATGAGGAACGCCTGCGCGATACCCTCGGGTCGGGGTTGCACCCCGTACGTCAGGGAAAGGCCCCACTGCTTTCCGTCACCGAGCAGTCGCTGGAACTGCGACTGGTCCTCCGGACTGGTTATCACCATGATTTCGCTGACCCCGGCCATCACCAGGGTGGACAGCGGATAGTAGATCATCGGCTTGTCGAAGACCGGCATGAGTTGTTTCGATACCGCCTGCGTGATAGGCCACAACCGCGATCCCGTGCCACCGGCCAGCAGGATTCCTCGCATCGCCGCAGCATAACAATAGAATTGCTGCCAGTAAATGTGATAAATGCCCACCCGAATATGTCAGTCGTCCGCTCGACGGGCGTCGGCGGGGGCGGTCCGCCGGCCGCTCGGCGCGCCCCGGGCGGGGAGGCCGGCGTGGGGCGCGTCGACGGTGGGCAGAGCCCCGGATCCCCCGCGCCGGTGACCGCCCCGGATTGGTTCTCCGGGACGATGTCCGGCCGCGACCGGCTCCCTACCCTGGCCGGATGAGGGTGATCGACCGGGCCAGCGCCCCCGTCCGGGCCCATCCGACCGTGGCCGACCTGGCGCTCGCGGTCACCGTGTCCGGGCTCAGCCTGGCCGCGGCACCGGGTGGGCTCGGCGCGGCCGACCCGACCATGGTGGGCTGCGTCGCGCTGACGGCGGCGGCGGTCACGGCCCGCCGCCGCCGTCCGCTGCCCGCGCTCGCCGTGGCGCTGCTCGCGGCGACCGTGGAGCGGGCCGTGGTCGGCACCGACAGCTCGCTGGTCGGCGTCCTGATCGCCCTCTACACGGCCTGCGTCCGGACCGACCGGCGGACCGCCCTGCTCAGCGGGACGGTCGCCGCGCTCGTGCTGGCCGGTGGCGCGCTGGTCGAGGGCCGCCCCGGCACGGACCTGTTCGGCCTGGTGATCTGGGCGGCGCTCGGCACGTCGGTCGGGGACGCGGTCCGCAACCGGCGGGCGTACACCGACGCGATGCGGGAGCGTGCCGAGCGGGCCGAACGCACCCGGGAGGAGGAGGCCCGGCGGCGGGTCCTGGCGGAACGGATCCGGATCGCCCGGGACCTGCACGACGCGGTTGCCCACCACATCGCCCTGGTCAACGCCCAGGCCGGGATCGCGGTGCACCTGATGGACCGGCAGCCCGAACTGGCCCGGGAGGCGCTCGGCCACATCCGGGAGACCTCCCGGTCCGCCCTGGACGAACTACGGGCCACCGTCGGGCTGCTGCGGCAGTCCGGTGACCCGGCCGGTCCCCGCGACCCGGTCCCCGGCCTGGCCGACCTGGACGACTTGGTGGCGTCGTTCCGGCACGCCGGGCTGGTGGTGGAGGTGTCCCGGGACGGCGGGCTCGGCGAGCTGCCGCCCCTGGTCGACCTGTCCGCGTACCGGATCGTGCAGGAGGCGCTGACCAACGTCCACAAGCACGCCGGGGTCACCCGGGCCTGGGTCCGGCTCGGCGTCCGGGCCGGGGCCACCCTCGACCTGCTGGTCAGCGACCGGGGCGGTGGTCCCGGCCGACGCGGCCGGGTCGACCGGGACGCCGCGGCGGGCGACGGCGACGGCCCGGGGCACGGCCACGGCCTGATCGGCATGCGGGAACGGGCCGAGGCGGTCGGCGGCACCTTCCGGGCCGGGCCCCGCCCCGGCGGGGGCTTCGAGGTCGCCGTGGAGCTGCCGCTGCCCGGCGACGGCCGGGCCCGGCCGGCCGTACCGGACCCGTCGGCGGGCGGCGGGCGCGGTGCCGGAACCGACCCGGCGAGCGGCCCCGACCCGGCGGTCGGGACCGGCGCGGCGACCGGCGCGGACGTGGCGTGCGGGACGGAGTGGACGCGATGACGATCCGGGTGGTGCTCGCCGACGACCAGGCGCTGCTGCGCGCGACGTTCCGGCTGCTCATCGACGCGACCGAGGGGATGACGGTGGTCGGCGAGGCGGCCGACGGCCGGGAGGCGGTCGACCGTGCCCGGTCCGGCCGGGCCGACGTCGTCCTGATGGACATCCGGATGCCCGGCACCGACGGCCTGTCGGCGACCCGGATGATCAGCGAAGCGGCCGACCTGAGCGGGGTGAAGGTGCTGATCCTCACCACCTTCGAACAGGACGAGTACGTGGTCGAGGCGCTCTGGGCGGGGGCCAGCGGCTTCCTCGGCAAGGGGGTCTCCCCGGAGGAGCTGCTGACCGCGATCCGGGTCGTGGCGGCCGGCGACGCGCTGCTCTCCCCGGTCGCCACCCGGAGCCTGATCGCCCGGTTCCGGGCGCAGCCCCGTGCCCTGCCCGGTCACCACCACGAACGGCTGGCCGACCTGACCCCACGGGAACGGGAGGTGCTGGTGCTGGTCGCGGCCGGGCTGTCCAACGTCGCGATCGCCGACCGGCTCTACCTGAGCCCGCTGACGGTCAAGAGCCATCTCGGCCGGATCATGACGAAGCTCGCCGTCCGGGACCGGGCGCAACTGGTGGTGCTCGCCTACGAGTGCGGGCTGGTCCGGCCGGGGGACGCCGGCCGGGTGGGGTGAGCGGTCCCCGGGCGACTGCTCCTGGGGGAGTAGGCCCGGACCCGGTCGCTGCTCCCTGGGTCGCAGCCCGGAGTGCGGCCGGCAGGCCGACGACCGGAGGCCGCCGGCTGGCCAGACTCGATCGTGGCGGGACCGTGGCCGACCCGGGCGGGCCGGGCACGACGACACCCGCGAGTCCGGCCCGTTGCACAGAGAAGAGTCCCATGTCCTGGCTGTCCACGATCAGCCTTGCGCACCGGAAACTGGCGGCGCTGATCTTCCTCCTCGTCCTGGCGTTCGGCGCCGCGGTGATCCCCTCGATCAAACAGCAGGTCCTGCCGGACCTGAACCTGCCGGTGATCGGGATCGTCGCCGCCGATCCCGGCTCCTCACCGGCCGTCGTCGAACAGCAGATCGTCGAGCCGCTGGAGGCCGCGGTGGCCGGCGTCGCCGGGATCGAGAGCACCACCTCGACCTCCCGGCAGGGGGCGGCCACGGTGGCGCTGTTCTTCACCTACGGCACGGACCTGACCGACGCCCAGGCGCAGGTCGTCACCGCCGTCTCGAAGGCCGCCGCGACGCTGCCCACCGGGGTGAGCCCGCAGGTCTTCGTCGCCAGCACCTCCGACCTGCCGACCCTCACCCTCTCCGTGGCCTCGTCCACGACGGACCAGCAGGAGCTGGCCGACCGGTTGCGGTCCCGGGTGGCGCCCGAACTGGAGCGCATCGACGGGGTGAACGAGGTGACGGTCAGCGGCGAACGGGGCCGGGTCGTCCGGGTCACGCCCGACCCGGCGAAACTGGCCGCCGCCGGGCTGACCGTCGACGCGCTGTCGGCGGCGCTCGCCCCGCTCGGCCGGACCCGGCCGGCGGGCACGGTCAGCGACGACCGTTCGGTGATCAGCGTGCAGGTCGGCGGCCCCCTCACCGGGCCCCGGGACCTGGAACGGCTCACCGTCGCCCCCGCCGCCCCGGGCGGGGACGACGGCGGGCGCGCCGCCCGACCGGTACGCCTGGCCGACGTCGCCACGGTCACCGTGACCGAGGCGCCGGCCACCTCCCTGACCCGGACCGACGGCCGGCCCAGCCTCGGTGTCGCCCTCACCATGGGTACCGGCGGCAGCTCCGCCCACATCTCCGAGCAGGTCCACGAGCGGCTCCCCGACCTGCGGGACGCGCTCGGCGAGGGTGCCGCGCTGACCGTGGTCTCCGACTTCGGGCCGTCGGTCCGCGACAGCGTGCAGGGGCTGCTGGTCAAGGGCGCGCTCGGCATGGTGATGGCCGTCCTGGTGATCGTGCTCTTCCTCCGCTCGCTGCGCTCGACCGTCGTGGCGGCGGTCTCCATCCCGCTCTCCCTGGTGATCGCCCTGATCGTGCTGTGGCAGCAGGGCCTGTCGCTGAACCTGCTCACCCTGGGCGCGCTGACCATCGCGGTGGGCCGGGTGGTGGACGACTCGATCGTGGTGCTGGAGAACATCAAACGGCACCTCGGGTACGGCACCGCCCGCGCCGAGGCGGTCCGGACCGGGGTACGGGAGGTGGCCGGGGCGGTCACCTCGTCGACCCTCACCACGGTCGCCGTCTTCGTGCCGATCATGGCGGTGAGTGGCCTGGTCGGCGAACTCTTCACCCCGTTCTCGCTCACCGTCGCGGTGGCGATGCTGGCGTCCCTGGTGGTCTCGTTGACCGTCATCCCGGTGCTGGCGTACTGGTTCCTGAAGCCGCCGCCGGTCGGCGCGGACCCGGAGCGGTTCCGCCGTGAGGCCGAGGAGGCGGAACGCAACGGGTGGCTGCAACGCCGGTACGTGGCCGTCCTGCACCGGTCGTTGGCCCACCGGCGCCGGGTGCTCGTGTTCGGGGTGGTGACGCTGCTGGCCAGCGTCGGCCTGGCCGGACTGCTCACGACCACCTTCATCGGCGACGAGGGCGCTGACACGCTGACCGTCACCCAACGCCTCGCCCCGGGCACCGGCCTGGGGGTCACCGACGCGGCGGCCCAGCGGGTGGAGCAGGTGCTGAGCGGGCTCGCGGAGGTCGAGTCCTACCAGGTGACGATCGGGTCGGCCGGCGGGTTCGGCGCGGCCTTCAGCGGGGTCGGCGCGGACACCGCCAGCTTCCAGGTCGCGCTCGCCCCGGACGCTGACCCGGCGGCCACCCGGGACCTGCTCACCGAGCGGCTGGCGGCCCTGACCGGAGTGGGTGACCTCACCGTCAGCTCCGGGGAGGCCGCCCAGAGCCTCGTCCAGATCGCGCTGACCGGCGACGACCCCGCCGCCCTGCGGACCGCCACCAGCACCGTGGTCGACGCGCTCACCGGCCTGCCGGCGCTGCGGAAGGTCACCAGCGACCTGGCCGAGGCCGCCCCGCAGATCACGGTCACCGCCGACCCGGCGCGCGCCGGCCGGTACGGGCTCACCGACGCGGTGCTCGCCGAGGTGGTCGGCCGGGCGGTCGAGGGCCGTACGGTGAACACCCTGACCATCGGCGACGCCCGGTACGACCTGGTGCTCGACCCGGGCCCCGACGTGCCGACCAGCGTCGACGAGGTACGCGCGCTCGCCCTCACCACCCCGGCCGGTCGGGTCCGGCTCGACCAGGTGGCCACCGTCGCCCTGGTCGACGCCCCCACCACCCGGACCCTGGTCGACGGGGAGCCGACCGTCACCGTCACCGCCGAACCGGCCGGTACGGACACCGGCGCGGCCGGCGCGGCGGTCCGGAAGGCGCTGGACGGTGTCGACCTGCCGGCCGGGGTGACCTGGTCGCTGGGCGGGGTGAACGCCGACCAGGAGGAGGCGTTCCGGCAACTGGGCCTGGCGATGGCCGCCGCCGTGGCGCTGGTCTTCCTCATCGTGCTGGCCACCTTCCGCAGCGTTCGGCAGACCCTGGTGCTGCTCGTCTCGGTGCCGTTCGCGGCCACCGGCGCGATCCTGTTGCTGCTGCTCACCGGCACCCCGCTGGGCCTGGCCGGGTTGATCGGCCTGCTGATGCTGATCGGCATCGTGGTGACCAACGCGATCGTCCTGATCGACCTGGTCAACCAGTACCGGGAGCAGGGGATGCCGCTGACGGAGGCCCTCGTCGAGGGCGGCCGGCGGCGACTGCGCCCGATCGTGATGACCGCCCTGGCGACGATCCTCGCCCTCGCGCCGATGGCGCTCGGCATCGGGGCCCACGGCGGGTTCATCTCCCAGCCGCTGGCGATCGTGGTGATCGGCGGCCTGGTCAGCTCGACCCTGCTGACCCTGGTCCTGGTACCCACGCTCTACGCGATGGTCGAGTCGCGGCGCGGCGGCCGGCGTCGCCGGGTCGACCCGCCGGTGCCGGACGGTCCGTCCCGGACCGACGAGGTGGCCGCCGCCGTGCGCTGACCGCCACCGGCGGACCGGTCCCCGGTCGACCCGCCGCCCCCGGGCGGTCGACCGGGGACCTCCCGCGTGACGACGGCGGCCGGGCCGGTCGTTCCGCCTCGGCGTCGTCGCGGGGCTGCCAGAATCGGCGGGTGAGTTCTGTGCGCCACCCGGGCCGGTTCCTGCCCACCGCGCCCGGCTCGCGGGTCACGCGCCTGGAACTCTTCTACGACCTCGTGTTCGTGTTCGCGTTCCTCAACGTCACCACGATCCTGGCGGAGCACCTGAGCGCGACCGCGCTGCTGGCCGGACTGGTGCTGTTGGCGCTGCTGTGGTGGTGCTGGGTCAGCTTCGCCGGCCTGGGCAACTACCTGCGGGCCGACCGGGGCGTGGTCCCGCTGATCGGCGCGCTGACGGTGGCGGCGCTGCTGGTGCTCACCCTGTCGCTGCCCGAGGCCCTCGCGGACCGGCCCGGCGGGGCTCCCGGGCCGCTGGTCTTCGCCGCCTGCTACCTGGTGATCCGAGGGCTCCAGGTCTTCGTGCTGGTGGCCCGGGGCCGGGAGGTGGGCCAAACCCGGCGACGGTTGGTCGTGCCGGTGCTGGTCAGCATGGTGCTGGTGCTGGCCGCCGGGGTGCTGCCGTTCCTGGTGGCGGCATCGTGGCTCGCCTGGCTGCAACTCGGGCTCTGGGCCGCCGCGGTCGGCGTGGAGTTCGCCGCCGGGGCCAACGCGCAGGGCGCGGGCCTGGCGGTCGTCTCCGCCGGGCACTGGGCGGAGCGGTACGCGCTCATCCTGCTCATCGCGCTCGGCGAGGCGATCATCGCGCTGGGCATGGGGGCGAGGCTCACCAGCGACCTGCCCCTGACCTGGCCGGTGATCGCGGCCGGCGTCCTCGGGGTCGCCGTCATCGCGGCGATGTGGTGGATGTACTTCGACACCCTCGCCTCGGCCCTGGAGCAGACGATGCACCGTACCCGTGACCCGGGGGAGCGGGCCGTGCTCGCCCGGGACGCCTACATCAGCCTGCACTTCGTGCTGATCGTGGGGGTCATCCTGTTCGCGCTCGGGCTCAAGCGGTACCTGACCACCATCGCCGGGCCAACGGGCGACGGGTGGCTGATCCGTCCGGCCGGGCTCGACGACGGGGCCCTGTTCGGCGGGGTGATCGTCTACGTGGCCGGGCTGCTCGCCCTGGGCCGGCGGACCACCCGACGGTTCCGGCTGGCCCCGGCCGCCACCCTCGTCGTGCTGGGCTTCGTGCTGCCGGCGGTCAGCCGGCTGCCCGCCCTCCTCGGGCTGGCGGCGCTGGCGCTGGTCTGTGTCGCCATGGTGCTGGCCGGGCTCCGCCGGGCCGATCCGCTGCGGGGGCGGGTGCGCCAGACGGCGCTGGACGAGCAGGTGGCCGCCGAGTCGGAGCAGTCCGAGTGGCGTCGCCGGCACCTGTGACGGTCGGCAGACGGCGGGCCGCCGGCGGTGGAGTCGCCCGCGTGACACTGCCCCGGCGACGCCCCGACCCGGCGACGCCCCGACCCGGCGTCGGGCCGGCGCGGTGCCGCGCCGGCCCGGGACGCCGGCCGGAGGCGCTCAGCTCCGGCCGGCGATCAGGTACTGCATCTGGTGCTCGTGGTTCGGTGCGACCCCGAAGCGCCGGTCCAGCTCGTAGATGGTGGTCAGCGGCGTGACGGTGACCTCCGACAGGCCCGCCTTCTCCAGCACCGCCACGGTCTGGTCGATGGAGGTCGCGGCGGCCAGCGGCAGCACGTCCCGCACCCGGGCGTCGTAGAAGTCGGTGAAGTTCTCCGAGGCGTTGTCCAGCCCGCCGGGGAACCAGGTGCTGTCGACCACCGCGACGACGCCGCCGGGCCGTACCAGGCGGGCCCAGTTCGCCACGGCGACCTCCGGCTCGCGCAGGGTCCACATCAGGTACCGGCTGGTCACCGCGTCGAAGCTGCCGGCCGGGAAGTCCGGCGCGACGGCGTCGCCGAGCTGGATCACCGGCGGGTTCGCCAGCGTGGCGGCGTGCTGGCGGGCCCGGTCCAGCATGCCCTCGGCCAGGTCGATGCCGGTGACCCGGTGCCCGAGCCCGGCCAGCACCATGGCGACCTGCCCGGTCCCGGTGCCGACGTCGAGCACGTCCGCCGGTGCCGGCGGCAGCGCCTCGGCCCAGATCCGCGACCACGCCTCCTGGTCGGCGGCGAGCCGGTCGGGTCGCTGCTGGTACTCGTCGTAGTCCGGTGCGCGGCCGGTCCAGTAGGCGTTGATGCGCTCCTGCGCCGTCATGCGGCACTCCGTTCGTCGATGCGTCGGTCGATGCTCTGGTCGATGGGGTGGAACAGCAGGTGGATGGCGCCGTCGAGTTCCAGGCGTCGGATGCCGATGCCGTACACCGGTTCGAGGACCGCCGGGTCCAGCACCTCGTCGGTGGTGCCGGCGGCGGCGACCCCGTGGCGACCCAGCAGCACCAGGTCGTCGCAGTAGCGGGCGGCGAGGTTGAGGTCGTGCAGCACGACGACCGAGCAGGTGCCCAGGTCGCGTACCAGGTGCAGGACCTCGTGCTGGTACCGGATGTCGAGGTGGTTGGTCGGCTCGTCGAGCAGCAGGTGGGTGGCCTGCTGGGCGAGGGCGCGGGCGATCAGCACCCGCTGCCGTTCGCCGCCGGAGAGGCTGGCGAAGGCCCGCGCGCCCAGGTGGGCGGCGCCGACCCGGGTCAGGCAGCGGGCCGCGATCTCGTGGTCGGCCGGCCCGGTGCGCTGGAACGTCGACAGGTGCGGCCCCCGGCCGAGCAGCACCAGCTCGGCCACGGTCAGCGCGGTCTCCCCGCCGGTCTCCTGCACGACCACGGCCAGCCGGCGCGCGGCCTCCCGCGCGGGCAGACTGGACAGGGCGTCGCCGTCGACCAGCACCCGGCCGTGCGGGCTGCGCAACGCGCCGTAGAGCAGCCGCAGCAGGGTGGTCTTGCCGGTGCCGTTCGGGCCGATCAGCCCGAGGACCCGACCCGGCCGGGCGGTCACGCTGACCCCGTCGATGACCGGGTTCGCGCCGTAGTGCCAGGAGACCCCGGTCGCCTCGATCACGGCTTCGCCCCGAAACGGTCCACGATCCGCTCCAGGCCGTCGACGGACAACGGGCTCGGTGGCTCGGTGAAGTTGAACAGCTGGGTCATCACGGTGCCGTCGCGGACGGCCTTGAGGTTCGCCGCCCCGGGCAGGCTGGTCAGCCCCTGCTCGACGGCGCTCGGGTCGCCGTCGCCGTACAGCAGGATCAGCACGTCGGGGTTGCGGCCGAGCAGCTCCTCCACGGTGACCTCGAAGACCCGCTCCGGGCTGTCACCGAAGACGTTGCGCAGTCCGGCCGCCTCCAACTGCGGGTGGGCCATGCTGGCCGTGCCGTAGGCGTACGTGACGCCGCCCCCGACCGTCGGGTAGAGCACCGCCGCGGTCCGGCCGGACGCCGTCTGCGCCCGAGCCCGGATCGCCGTCACCCGCTGCGTCAGCGCGGTGACCGCGCTCGCCGCCTCGGCCTCCCGGCCGAACACCCGGCCGTACGCCCGCATCTGGGCGTAGATGTCGTCGAAGGTGGGCACGGCCGTGCTGTTCGGGCACATGGCCGGCTCCTCCAGCAGCGGGATGTCCACCGCCGACAGCGTGTCCCGGGACAGGTTGTCGACCTCGCCGAGCACCAGGTCGGGCTGTTGGCTGATGACCACCTCCTTGGAGATCTGGAGGTGGCCGCTGGTGTCGGTCCTGTCGGTCAGCAGCGGGATCCGGTCCAGCGCGGCGAGGGTCGCGGCGTCGTAGTACTCCTTCGGGTACTGTCCGGCGCGGGCGGTGACCCGGTCCAGGACGCCGAGCGAGTGCAGGTACGGCACGGCCGCGCTCTTGAGCAGGACGACCCGCTGCGGTGCGGCGTCGAACGTGACGTCCACGCCGCAGTTGGTGACGGTGACCGGGTAGCCCTCGCCGCCCGCCGAGGTCCCCGCGCCGCTGCCGCCGCCGCACGCGGCGAGGAGCAGCACGGTGGCGCAGAGCGTCGCGGTCACGGCGAGCCGGGTGACCTTCATGGATGGGTTCTCCCTCGACGGGTGGGGCGCTCAGGCGCCGGTGGCGTGCAGACGACGGATCAGGACCAGCAGGAAGGGGGCGCCGAGCAGGGCGGTGATGATCCCGATCGGGATCTCCTGCGGGGCCAGCAGGACCCGGGCGACCACGTCGGCCCAGACCAGCAGGATCGCCCCGAGCAGCGCGGCCACCGGGACCACCCGGACGTGCGGTGCCCCGACGAGACGCCGGGCCAGGTGCGGGACGACGAGCCCGACGAACCCGATGCTGCCGGCCGCCGAGACCAGCACGCCGACGCTGAGCGAGACCAGGACGAGCAGGCGCATCCGGAACCGGTCGGGGGACACCCCGAGGGTCTGCGCGGTCTCGTCGCCGATGGCCAGGACGTCGAGCCGCCGCCCGGCGACGGTCAGGTAGATGATCGTGCCGCCCAGCACGAGCGCGGCCACCAGCAGCAGGGCGTCCCACCGGGCCAGGCCCAGGGAGCCGAGCAGCCAGAACATCACCGACCGGGAGCCCTCGGCGGACCCGGAGGCGAAGATCAGGAAGCTGGTGGTGGCGTACAGCGCGTACCCGACGGCGACCCCGGCGAGCAGCAGCCGGATCGAGGTCACCCGGCCGCCGCTGCGGGCGATCAGGAAGACCAGCAGCGCCGCCGCGAGCGCGCCGAGGAAGGCGCTGGTGGACAGGGCGTACTGCCCGAAGCCGGCCCCGGCCCCGAACAGGATCGCCGCGGCGGCGCCGCTGGAGGCCCCGGAGTTGATCCCCAGCAGGTACGGGTCGGCCAGCACGTTGCGGACCATGGCCTGCAACGCCACCCCGCACACCGCCAGGCCGGCGCCGACGAGCATGCCGAGCAGGACCCGGGGCAGCCGGACCTGCCAGACGATGGCCTCCTGCGGCGGGGTCCAGGTCACCTCGCCCGGCAGCCCGACGAGGTGGTACCCGATGATCCGGGCCACGGTGGCCGGGGCGATCCCGATCGCCCCGGTACCGACCGCGACCAGCCCGGTCAGGACCAGCCCGACCGTCAGCGCGAGCAGCCAGAGCCCGGTTAGGCGGCGCTGCGCCGCGACGCCGAGCAGGTCGTCCCGGCCCGTCGATAGGGCGGTGGCGGTCACCCTAACCCCCTGTGCAATCTCCTCGCTCCTGCAAAGACTTTGCAGAAGCTAACAGCAAGATCACGTCGGCGGAAGGCCGGTGAGCTGCAGTTCACCGGCCCGACGCCTGCCATCCGCGTGCCCGTGCCGGACCGGCCGCTTTCCGGCCCCGCCGGCCGGCGGCCCGCAGCGTGAGCAGGGCCGATGACGGCGGGGGTCGGCGCGGCGACGGCGTGCGCGAAGGCGGTGGCGGCGTGCGCCGGGGTGGCGGAGCCCGGGGCGGTGGCGGCGTGCGCCGGGGCGACGGTGGCGGGGACCGCGGTGGTGACCACTCACTCCTCCCCGGGCACGCCGACGCCGACCCCGGGGTGCTCGGCGCTGGCCGCCAGGATCCGCTTGCGCTGGGCGGCGGGGAGCCGGTCGACGTAGGCGAGCCCGTCGAGGTGGTCGACCTCGTGCTGGAAGCAGCGGGCCAGGGTGCCGGTGCCCGACAGCCGGATCGGAGCGCCGGCCGGGTCGAGGCCGGTGACGGTGGCGGTGGCGGCCCGCGCCACCTCGGCCCGCTGGCCGGGCACGGACAGGCAGCCCTCCGAGTCGACCTCCAGGTCCCGGCGCTCGGGCAGGTGGAGCACGGGGTTGACCACGGCGGCGACGGTGTGGGCGCCGGTGGCGTCGGGGCAGTCCACGACGAAGATCCGGGCGTCCACCCCGATCTGGTTGGCGGCCAGGCCGACCCCGTGCGCGGCGTACATGCTGGCGAACATGTCGGCCACGAGTTGGGCGAGGGCGTCGTCGAACACGGTCACGTCGGCGCAGCGTCGGTGCAGCACGGGGGTGCCGTAACGGGTGATGGGACGTGGGGTGCCGGTGGGTGTCTGCACAGTGACCCAGTCTATGCAACTGCCAAGAATTGGCAGTAGTGGCGGGCGGGGTGGCACGGGCCGGGTGGTGCCGCCTGGCGCGCCTCGCGCCGGTGGTCGACGGGCGGACGCGGGCGTGCGGGTGCCGGCCGGGGGCGTCCCGAGAATTTCCGGAAGTCAGCGTGAAAGTTCGGTGGGGGGCGCGTGTGACTGGTGGTGCCGCGTCGGCGATGAGCAGCATCAACGCACCTCAGCGCGGTTCGGCGGGCGCGGCTTCCCGCCCCGACGGGCCGAAAGTTTCCGGAAGTCATTGACCTCGATGAAACACCGCTGAAATACTCCGAATCATCGAGGTCGATGTGATCGTCTTTGACGGACATCACACGATTGCTTCCGTGAGAACCCGTATATCCGGATGTGCTGCCCGCCCTCGGGTGGCCCGCCGGACCTGCTCGAAGGGGCGTCAGATGAGGAAGGACTCAGCCGGCACCGGTTCCCGGCCGAGAGGGCTCCGCGCCGCGCTCGCCGTCTCGGCCGTCGGGCTGCTGGCCGTGGTGGGTGCCGTGGTGCTGCCCGGCAACGCCAGCGCCGCGAGCACCCTCGGTGCCTCCGCCGCCGAGCGTGGCGGCCGGTATTTCGGCACCGCCGTCGCGGCGAACAAGCTGAACGACTCGGCGTACGCGACCATCCTGAACCGCGAGTTCAACCAGGTCACGGCCGAGAACGAGATGAAGATCGACGCGCTGCAGCCGCAGCAGGGCCAGTTCACGTACGGCACCGCGGACCGGATCGTCCAGCACGCCCGCAGCCGGGGCATGCAGGTCCGGGGCCACACCCTGGCCTGGCACTCGCAGCAGCCCGGCTGGATGCAGAACATGTCCGGCAGCACGCTGCGCACCGCGATGCTCAACCACGTCACCCAGGTCGCCACCCACTTCCGGGGCCAGATCGCCTGGTGGGACGTGGTGAACGAGGCGTTCGCCGACGGCTCCAGCGGGGCCCGCCGGGACTCCAACCTCCAGCGCACGGGCAACGACTGGATCGAGGCCGCCTTCCGGGCCGCCCGGCAGGCGGACCCGAACGCGCAGCTCTGCTACAACGACTACAACATCGACAACTGGACCGACGCCAAGACCCAGGCGGTCTACCGGATGGTCCAGGACTTCAAGAACCGGGGCGTGCCGATCGACTGCGTCGGCCTGCAGTCCCACTTCACCGGTGGCTCGAACTACCCGAGCAACTACCGCACCACGCTGTCCAGCTTCGCCGCCCTCGGCGTCGACGTGCACATCACCGAGCTGGACATCCGCAACGCCCCGACCGACGCGTACCGCAACGTCGTCAACGACTGCCTCGCCGTCGCCCGCTGCAAGGGCATCACCGTCTGGGGCATCCGCGACTCCGACTCGTGGCGCTCCAACGAGAGCCCGCTGCTCTTCGACGGCGGCGGCAACAAGAAGCCCGCGTACGACGCCGTGCTCACCGCGTTGAACAACGGCACCCCCGGCACCGGCAACCCGACCACCCCGCCGACCACCCCGCCGGGCGGGACCGGGTGCACCGCGACGATGACGCCCGGTCAGGTGTGGGGCGACCGGTACAACACCTCGGTGACGGTCAGCGGCGCCAGCACCTGGTCGGTGGTCGTGGCGATCACCTCGCCGCAGAAGATCTCCAGCACCTGGAGCGGCAACCCCACCTGGGACAGCAGCGGCAACGTGATGACGATGCGCTCCAACGGCAGCGGCAACACGTTCGGCTTCACCACGATGATGAACGGCAACTCCAGCGCCCGCCCGCAGATCAGGTCCTGCACCGCCGGGTGACCCGCGACCACCGGTCGACCCACGCCCTCGGCGCCCACCGGCGCACGGCGGCCGGGTCGAGGTGATCGGCACCGACCAGCTCGGCACCCCGCACCGGTTGTCCCGGTCCACGCCCCCACGGGCCGGACCGGGACGACCGGTGCGCGCGTGCCCGTCACATGACGAGGCGCAGCGTGCCCAGGGGCGCGACGACGGAGGCCGGCGCCCGCAGCGCCTCGGCCAGCTCCGGACCACGTCCGGTGAGACTGTCCAGCACCTCGGTGGTCGACCCGGACCCGTGCGGGTCGCCGGTGGCGCCGGCCGCGACGAAGACGTCGTCGTCGACGACACCGATCTCGTACCGGGTGGTGGTGTCGTCACCCAGGTCCACCGTGACCGCCGGCGGATGACCCGTGACCGTGGCGACACCTGCGGCGATCAGCAGGCCGTACATCGTGACCAGCGGGAAGTCCTCGGCCCGGGACTCCGGCTCGCGCCCGAGCGCCAGCGCCACGTCCCGCTCGTGGATCCAGTTGTCCCACAACACGTGCAGGGACAGCGTCGACCAGTGCAGCTGACGGGTGCTCGGCCCGGTGACCAGGGGGCCGTCCGGCTCGGCGGCGCGGGCCGAGAAGTGCCGCTGCTCCTCCGCCACGATCTGCGTCCACGCCTGGACGGTCGACTCCGGCGTCTGCTCGGGCGAGTCCCGCAGCCACAGCGCGGGAGTGATCGCCGGCCGGAACGGGCCGTGCCGGGCGAACCGCTCCAGCTCCGGATCCCCGCTGAGGTGACAGACGTGGAACTCGGTCACGTTGAGCATGTGCCGCAGCAGGTCGTGCACGGACCAGTCCGGGCAGCGGGTCGGGGCGGCCCAGTCCTGCGGGCCGAGCGTCGCCAGCAGGCGCAGCAGGTTCGACCGCTGCCGCCGGACCTCCTCGCCGATCAGCTCCGGGCCGACCGTCAGTCCGCGTCGCTCGGTCAACACAAGATCAGGCACAACGGCATCCTTCGGTCAGGGTCGATGGTGCGACGGCAGCCGGACACCGACGTGCGTCGACACCCGTCCGGCGGCGCGCCTGGTCGGTCCGTCCGCATAGGATAGCCGCCGGTCGCGCCGGGTCCGAGGTCCGCGCACGGCCCGTCCGTGCGGTCCGCACGTCCGTCCCGTCGCCGGCCGCGAAGCGCCGACCGGCGTTCTGATACCGCCCGGCCGCATCTTTGTCGCGCTGCGGCAAATGGCGCCCGCCGATGCCGTGGACGATTCTCCCGGGCCCGGCGCGTCGGTAGATTCTGGCGACACCGAGGCCCTCCGACCGGCCTCGACGCGCGGGCCGGGCGCGTGGCCGCCACGCGCGGGTGTGGCCAGGACGGAAAGAGGGCTGGAGATGGACGTACCTCGACGGTTTTTCCTCCCCGCACCCCGCCGAGGTGGCCGCCGGGCGGTCGTGGCGTTGCTCGCCACGGGTGCCCTGCTCGCCGCCGGCGCCCCCGCGCCGGCGGCCTCCGCGCACCGGGCGGAGGCGCCCGCCGCGGTGATTCCGGGCGGCGAAGACGCCGCGGTGCGGCCCGGCAGCTACGTCGTCGTGCTCCGCGACGAGGCGGTCGGCGGCCGGGTCGGTACCCGGCAGGCCGCCGTCTCCACCCTCGCCGGTGACCTGGCCGGCCGCTTCGGGACCACGCCCGACCGGGTCTGGGGCGACGTGCTCAACGGGTTCTCGGTGCGCACCTCGGAGGCGGTCGCCCGCCGACTGGCCGACCACCCGGCGGTGGCCCACGTCGAACGCGACCAGGCGCTGGAGCTGACCAGCACCCAGCAGAACGCGCCGTGGAACCTGGACCGGCTCGACGCCCCGACCGGGCTCAGCACCACCTACACCTACGTCAGCGAGGGCTACCCCGTCCGGGCGTACGTGGTGGACACCGGCATCCACGTCAGCCACGTCGAATTCGGCGGTCAGGCGTACCACGGCTACGACGCCCTCGACGGCAGCCTGCCGGCGGAGGACTGCACCGGCCACGGCACGCACGCCGCCGCCACCATCGGCGGGACGACGTACGGGGTGGCCAAGGACGTCGTCCTGGTCGCGGTCAAGGTGGCCGGCGACTGCGCCGTGCCCAGCACCCCGAGCACGGTGTCGGTCCTGATCGACGCCCTCAACTGGATCGCCGCCGACCACCAGCCGTGGGATCCGCCCGCCGTGGCGAACCTCGGCCTGATGGTCGGCCTGTCCAGCGCGGTGAACACGGCGGTGGCGAACCTCGTCGCCGACGGGGTCACGGTGACGGTGCCGGCGGGCAACTCGAACGCCAACGCCTGCAACAGCTCGCCGGCCTCGGTGCCGACCGCGCTCACCGTCGGGGCGACCCAGATGAACGACAGCCGGGCCAGCTTCTCCAACTGGGGGCCGTGCCTGGACATCTTCGCCCCCGGCGTGAACGTCGTGTCGGCCACGTACCTGTCGACCACCGCCACCACGCCGTTGAGCGGCACCTCCCAGGCCTCCGCCCACGTGGCCGGCATGGCCGCCCGGGTGCTCAGCAACAACCCGGCGTGGACCCCGGCCCAGGTGGCCGGCTACCTGACCGGGGTCGCCAACCCGGTCGTGACCAACCCGGGCAGCGGCTCACCCAACCGGCTGCTGTACCTGTCGCCCCTGCTCTGAACGGCGGCCCGCCCCGCGCCGCCCGACCCGCGCTCAGGGCAGCAGGTGCCAGCAGAGCAGGGCGAGCCAGGTCCAGCCGGTGACGATCATCAGCCGTTGGAGCAGGCCGGTCCAGGGGGCGTCGCGTTCCCAGGCGCTGCCGAAAGCCAGCAGCATCCCGGTGAGGGCGACCGCCGTCAGCGCGGAGTAGACGGCCCACCCGACGCCGTGGACGTTCGGCACCGCGACGGCGGCGGCGGCCGGCAACGCGACGAAGACCACGGCACCGGCCGCGTCGTGCAGCCGGTGCGCCCGGCTGGTGGTCTCCGGGGTGCCCGGGGGTGTGCCCGGCGGGTACCCCCGCATCGGGTCCATCCGCCACACGCCGGAGGCGACCAGGGCGAGACCGAAGACCGCGACCAGGACGGGGAGCCAGAGGCTGCCGGTGGCGGCGCGCAGGCCGGCAGCCGAAACGGTGACGAGCAGGCCGTTGACCACGAAGCTGGTGGTCTGCACCCAGCCCCGCCGGCCGAGCGCCAGGGCGCTCACCGGGTGGTGGCGGGCGTCGTAGCCGGGGCGGGTGGCGCCATCGACGAGGAAGACGAGGACGAAGAGGGCACTGCCCGCGATGCCGGCACCGAGGGTCCAGGTCATCCCGCCAGCGTAGCCAGCGGTGGAAACCCCGACCGGCGCTCAGGCTGGCCGGGTCGGCTCTCCGCGACGTGGTCGACAGCGGGCCGGCCCGACCGTCGCGAGTGACCTAGCCTGGGCCAGGTGAGACTCCTGGTCACCGGCGGGGCCGGATTCACGGGTGCACACCTCCTGCGGAGCCTGCTCGGCGACGGGCCCGCCGCCGGTGCCCGACCGTGACCCGCTGGCTGGTCACCGGCGCGGCGGGGATGCTGGGGCGGGACCTCGTGGTGGCGCTGGGCCGGCTCGACGGGGCCTCGGTGACCGCCGCCGACCGCGCCGCGCTGGACGTCACCGACCGGCGGGCGGTGACCGAGGCGGTGGGCGGCCACGACGTGGTGGTCAACGCCGCGGCGTGGACCGACGTCGACGGGGCCGAACGGGCGGAGGACGCGGCGACCGCGGTCAACGGCACGGCGGTGGCCCACCTCGCCCGCGCCTGTGCCGGCTCCGGCGCGGTCCTCGTGCAGGTCTCCACCGACTACGTCTTCGCCGGGACGACCGCCGGCCGGTACCCGGAGGACGGCCACCCCGGGCCGGTGAACGCCTACGGGCGCAGCAAACTGGTGGGGGAGGAGGCGGTCCGCCGGCTGCTGCCGCAGCGTGGGTACGTCGTCCGGACCGCCTGGCTGTACGGGGAACACGGCCCCAACTTCGTCGCGACGATGCTCGACCGGGCCGCCCGGGTGCCCCACGTCGACGTGGTCGAGGACCTGTTCGGCCAGCCGACCTGGACCGTGGCGCTCGCCGCGCAACTCGTGGCGCTGGGGCGGGCGGCCCGTGCCGGGCAGGTTCCCCCGGGCACGTACCACGGCACCAGTGCCGGCGAGACCTCCTGGTACGGCCTGGCGCGGGCGCTGTTCGCGCACGCCGGACTCGACCCGGCCCGGGTCCGTCCGGTGTCCCGCACGCGGTTCCCCCGGCCGGCGGTCCGTCCGGTGCGGACCGTGCTCGGCCACGCCGGCTGGACGACGACCGGCCTACCGCCGCAGGGGCACTGGCGGGCCCAGGTGCGGGCGGCGCTGGCCACCCCGGGCTTCGCCGCGCTGGCCCGGGCCGCGCGCCAGGCGGAACCGGGCCTCGCCGTCACCCGCACCGTCGACGACTGACCAGCGCCCGCCGTCACCACCGGCGGTGCGTCAGAGCCGACACCTCCGCGGTGAGGGGCCGCGCCGGTGGGTCACCTCCAGCCCCCGCAGATGCGTCCGTCGCGTGCGGGGGTGAGCGACGGAGGGTGACGGGTGGGTTGCCCGACGCCTGTCGTGCATCGAGATATGTCAGTAGACTCGGGTCCGGTCGGCTCGACCGCGCACCGGCGTCCGCACCTGCCCGGCAACGGGTTCGCCGACGCGGCCGACGTGCCCGACTTCCACCCTCCTGATCAGCACCGTCCCCCACCGGCCCCGGCGGCGATCCCGCCCGGAGCCGGTCCCATCCGGTGAGGAGAAGAGATGACCAGTTCACGCGTACGGGACCGGGTGCGGGCGCTCGCCCTGGTGGTCGCCCTGGCCGCCGCGCTGCTGCCGGGCGAGCCGGCGACCGCCGGACCGGCCGCCGAGGGCACCGTCCGCCACGCCGGGGCCGCCGGCGCCGTCGCGGGCAGCTACCTCGTGGTGCTCCGGGACGACCCGGTGCGCGCGGCGGCCGGCGCGGACACCGTCGCCGGGGTCACCCGGGTCGCCGACCGGCTGCGGGCCCGCTACGGCGGCGCGGTCGACCGGGTGTACGGCAGCGCGCTGACCGGGTTCGAGGTCCGGCTGTCGGAGCGGGCCGCCCGCCGCCTCGCCGCCGACCCCGCCGTGTCGTTCGTGGAGCAGAACCGCACCGTCGGAGTGTTCGCCCCCGGCACGCAGGTCAACCCGCCGTCGTGGGGGCTGGACCGGATCGACCAGCGGTACCTGCCGCTGGACAACCGGTACTCCTACCCGAACACCGCGCCCGCCGTCCACGTGTACGTCGTCGACACCGGGGTCCGGGCCACCCACACGGACTTCACCGGTCGGGTCACCGGCGGCATCGACCTGGTCGACGGCAGTCTGCCCGCCGACGACTGCAACGGCCACGGCACCCACCTGGCCGGCACCATCGGCGGCGTCCGCCACGGGGTGGCCAAGGAGGTGCTGATCCACCCGGTCCGGGTGCTCGGCTGCACCGGCAGCGGTACGGTCGCCACGATCGTCGCCGGGCTCGACTGGATCGCGGCGAACGCGGTCCGGCCGGCGGTGGTGGAACTGGCCATCGGCGGGCCGGCGAACTCGGCGCTGGACGCGGCGGTGACCAACACGATCATGCGCGGCATCACCGTGGTCACCACCGGCGGCAGCTCGAACGGCAACGCGTGCAGCTACTCACCGGGCCGGGTGCCGGCCGCGTTGACCGTGGTGGGCACCTCGGTCACCGACGCCCGGCTGCCCAGCGGCAACTACGGTAGCTGCATCGACCTGTACGCCCCGGGGGCGAACATCACCTCCACCTGGCACACCACGGACACCGCGACGAACACCATCAGCGGTGGGTCCAGCGCCTCGGCCCACGTGGCGGGCTGCGCCGCGCTCGCCCTGTCCGACAACCCGGGCTGGACCCCGGGCCAGGTGCACAGTTACCTGGTCACCCGCGCGACCGCCGGCATCGTCTCCGCCGTGCCCGCCGGCACCGGCACCCCGAACCGCCTGCTCTACTGCGGCCCGTGATCCCGGTCGGCGCGGGCCCGGGTGGGCCCGCGCCGACCCCTTGCCCCCGGTGATCGTCCGGAGTGGACACCACTAGACTCCGCCCGATGATCATCAAGAGACGATCGGCGGTCGTCCTCGTCGGCCTGCTGGCGGCGACCGTGACGACCGGCCCGGCGCCGGCCCTCGCGGCCGCGGAGCCGGTGGCCGAACCGCCGAAGGTCGAGCTGGTACTGGACGTCAGCGGCTCGATGGCCGCCCGGGACATCGACGGACGCAGCCGGATCTCGGTCGCCCAGCAGGCGTTCAACGAGGTCGTCGACGCGCTGCCGGAGGGGACCGAACTCGGCATCCGGGTGCTCGGCGCGACCTACAAGGGCAAGGACAAGGAGCAGGGCTGCCGGGACACCCAGCAGATCGTGCCGGTCGGCCCGGTCGACCGGGTGCAGGCCAAGGCGGCGGTGGCGGACCTGCGGCCGACCGGCTTCACCCCGGTCGGGCTGGCCCTGCGGGAGGCCGCCGAGGACCTCGGCACCGGCACGACCGCCCGGCGGATCGTGCTGATCACCGACGGCGAGGACACCTGCGCCCCACCGGACCCCTGCGAGGTGGCCCGGGAACTGGCCGCCCAGGGCACCAAACTGGTCGTCGACACGCTCGGCCTGGCCCCGGACGAGAAGGTCCGCCGGCAGTTGCTCTGCATCGCCGGCGCCACCGGCGGCACGTACACCGCCGCGCAGAGCGCCGACGAGCTGACCGGCCGGATCAAACAACTGGTCGACCGGGCGAAGGACACCCACACCGCCGCCCCGACCGTGATCGCCGGCCGCTCGGCCTGCGACGACGCGCCGCTGCTCGCCCCCGGGGTGTACACCGACCGGGAGACGTTCTCCGAGCACCGCTGGTACCGGGTGCCGGTGCGCCCCGGACAGGAGCTGCGCGCCTCGGTCAGCATCGCGCTGGACCGCCCGGTGAACCGGGACTACGGGGTGCTGCTGCGGGCCACCGCCACCGACGGCCGGGAACTGGTCCGGGGCGTGGACGCCGGCAGCGGCCGGACCGACGTGGTCTCCGCCGGCCTGCGCTGGTCAGCGAGCGAGGAACCGGGGGACGGCGCCACCCCCACGCCGGAGGCCACCACCGCCGTCCCGGCCACCACGGTCTGCCTGGTGGTGAGCAACGCCCTCGCGCCCCGGTCGGGCACCCAGACCACGCCCGGCATGCCGGTGGAGCTGACCGTGGACGTGGTCGCCTCCTCGCCCGCCCCGGCCGCCCCCGACCTCGGCCGGGGCTGGGTGCTGCTGCTCCTGCTGACCGTGGCCGGCCTGCTCACCGGTCTGGTCGCCGGCCTGCTCACCCGCTGGTGGGTGGCCACCTGGAGGGAGAACTGATGCGGACCCCGACCATCCATGGCGGGGCGGCGCTGGCCGCCGCCGGCCTGGCCCTGCTGATCGCGCCGGCCCCGGCGCAGGCCGACCCCACCCCCTCGCCCGGCGCGACCCCGGTCACCCGGGCCGGCACGTCCTTCCTCACCGCCACCGGCATCGCGGCCGGGCAGCCGGTCCGGGTCGACGCCGCCACCGGCGACTATCTCTACTGGTCGTTCCCGGGCTCGGCGGGCGAGCGGCACGAGATCACCGCCACCGTGTCGTTCCCGCAGGCGCGCAGCGGCGGATCGACCTGGACGCTGGAGGTCTTCGACGGGCTGCGGCGCCGGCAGTCCTGCACGGCCGGCGCGCAGACGCCCACCGTGGACCGGTCCGCCGGCAGCGTGGCGCTGGGCTGCACGCTGCGCCAGGTCCGCTCCTGGGCCGAGCCCTGGTCGGCGGACCCGCTGCCCGGGACGTACTACGTCCGGCTCTCCGTGGTCGACCTGCCCGAGGCCGACCTCGGCCTGCCGATCGACGTCGAGTTGCTGGTCGGCGCGGACGGCGCGGGCTCCCGCGACGACGGCGAGTTGAAGGCGCCCCTGGTGCCCAACACGAAGGCCGGCGCGGTGCTGGACGCCGAACCGACCGCGCAGCCGGCCGGGGAGGACGACGGCGGCTGGTTCGACTGGCTGCCCGACCTCGGCTCGCGCTGGATCTGGAGCACGGTGGGCGGGGTGCTCGCCGCCGTGGCCGGCGTCGTCGGCTTCGCCCTGACCCGCCGGCCCCGCCGGCGGTGACCGGCGCCGGTGGCCGCCGCCCGGCAGGGCGGCGGCCACCGGCCGACCGGGACGGGCGCCGCTAGACGCCGCTAGCGGCGCGGCTTGGGTGCCACCCGGGGCAGCACGTACGGCGGGCCGGCGTAGATCAGGTCGGCCTTCATCACCTGGTACGCCCGCTTGGGCTGGTAGTCCTCGTCGTAGATGGTGGCCAGGCCCTCCGGCGGGTCGTCGAACCAGCCGGGCACCCAGGAGTGCCGGTCGGTGAAGCCCCACACGGTGAACGACAGGCAGCGCGGCTCGGCCAGGCACGCCTGCAGCAGCACGTGGAAGTTCGCCGCCGACGCCTGGAGTCGGGGGTTGATCTCCTCCGGGTCCCCCGCCTGCACCCCGTCGGTCATCCGGCTGCGCACGTCGACCTCGGTGAACGCGGTGGCCAGTCCCAGCCGGGCGAACCGGCGCAGGGCGTCGGCGACCTGGAGCGTGTCGACGTTGCCGTACTGGGTGCCCAGGTGGCCCTGGCTGCCGACGCCGTCGATCGGCACCCCCTGCGCCAGCAGGCCCTTGGCCATGTCGTACACGAACTGCGTCTTGTCGTCGGCCGGGTCGCCGGAGCCGAACGCCTCGATGTTGTAGTCGTTGTAGAACAGCAGCGCCGTCGGGTCGGCGGCGCGGGCCCAGCGGAACGCGTCCGCGATGTAGCCGGGCCCGAGGTGCCGGGCCCAGAAGCCCTTGTAGTGCAACGTCGACGGGGTGTCCCAGGGGTCGCTGACCGCCTCGTTGACCACGTCCCACTGCCAGATTTTGCCCCGGTATCGCTTGACCACGGTGGTGACGTGCCGGCGGAGGATCTCGCGTAGCTCGGCGGTGCCGATCGAGCCGTCCTCGACGCCCGTGGTCAGCCACCCGGGCAGTTGGTTGTGCCAGACCAGCACGTGGCCCCGGATCCGTTGGCCGTTGCGCTGGGCGGCGGCGACGAACTGGTCGGCCGGCCCCCAGTCGTAGCTGCCCCGGTTGGGCTCCAGCGCCTCCCACTTCATCACGTTCTCGGCGGTGGCGCTGGAGAACTCGGTGCGCAGGATCTCCCGGTACCGGGGGTCGGCCGGGTCGTTCAGGGCGGCCATGTCGACGGCGGTGCCGATGTACAGGCCGTGCCGCAGACCGAGGGTCCGCAGGGTCTGCGCGGCGGGATCGTACGGGCGGTCCGCTGCGGCCGGTACGGCGTTCAACACGCCGACGGTCGCGACGGCGACCACGCCGGTGGCTATCCACCGTCTGAGCATCATCGCGTTCCTTTCGCGGGCACGGGGGCGACGGGCGGGAGGAGCGGTGTGCCCTCCCGGTCGCCGGCCGTCGGGCGCGGCGGCCCGCCGCGCGGACACGCGCCGGACCGGAGCCGTGCGATCGGTGGCCGTCGATTACCGGGAGTTGTCTGGAACGTTACGAGCGCGCTCGCGCCCCGGTCAACCACCGATACTTCCGCCGGCCCTGCTCGTGGCGGTGACAGCCGGGCGGTACGGGCCCGGAAGTTCCGGTCCGTACCGCCCGTACCGT
>NZ_LRQV01000047.1 GCF_001567585.1 Micromonospora rosaria | reverse complement strand
AGCGCTCACGCTCGGGACCGTCAATACCTACCGGCGAGTAAAATTTTACCCGTTGACACCCCTCGGAGACATATATATGTTAGCGCTCACCTGCTGATCGGCCGGACGTTCACCGCCCGCGCCACCGCCGGACTCCCGACGCGGCGACCAGGTGCCCCGCGCTCGCCGGGACGCGCGCGCCGGCCGAGGACAGGCGTGGACCTCTCTCGCCCAAGGAGGCACCGTGGCCGCCGTTGTCGGCGTGTCGGAGTTGTGGGACCCGGCGGTCCGCCACGACCCGCACGGGTTCTACGACCGGGTCCGCGACAGCGGCGGGCCGGTGCTGCAGATCGACCCGGCGGGCAACCGGTTCTGGGTGATCGCCGGGCACGCCGACGTGCTGGCCGGGCTGCACCACCCGGCGATCGGGCACGAGGTCCACCGGCACCGGCCCGGCCACCCGGCGCCCGAGCACCGCGACCTGCCGGAGGCGGCGCGGATCGAGGCCCGGCAGCTCATCACCCTGGACCCACCCGAGCACACCCGCCTGCGCGGGCTGGTCAGCGGCGACTTCACGGCACGGGCCATGGCGCGGCTGGAGCGGTGGATCGGCGACCTCGCCGACCGGCTGGTCGCGCGGGCCCGTCGGCAGGGCCGCGTCGACGCGGTCACCGACCTCGCCGACCCGGTGCCGGTCAACGTCATCGCCGAACTGGTCGGCATCCCGGAGCCGGACCGGCCGCAGTTTCGCGCCTGGTCGGCCGCGATCGTGTCGGCCAGCGCCGACGGCCCGGCGGCCACCGTGGCGTTCGCGGCCTACCTCGACGACCTGGTGGCCCGACGCCGGGTGGACCCCGCCGACGACCTGGTGTCGCGACTGGCGGCCGACCGGGACGGAGCCGACCGGCTCGACCGCGACGACCTGGTGGCGCTGGTGCAACTGCTGCTCATCGCCGGCCAGGAGACCACCGTCGACCTGATCGTCAACGGCATCCGACTCCTGCTCACCCACCCCGAGCAGTGGCGGGCGCTGCGGGACCGGCCGGCGCTGGCGGCGGCGGTGGTCGAGGAGACCCTGCGGTTCCGGGGGCCGGTCGAGATCGTGCCACCGCGGTACGCCTTTGAGGACGTCGAGCTGGCCGGCGGGCGGATCCCCGCCTTCGACCGCGTCGGACTGTCGCTCTGGGGCGCCAACCGCGACCCGGCGGTCTTCGACCGCCCGCACGTGTACGACATCCACCGCACCGACGTCCGCCGGCACCTCGCCTTCGGGTACGGCATCCACTTCTGCCTCGGGGCCCACCTCGCCCGGCTGGAGAGCCGGATCATGTTCGAGCGCATCGCGGACCAGCTTCCCGACCTGCGCCTGGCGGTCGACCCCGCCGGCCTCGACGGCTTCCGGCTGCACCGCGACGGGTTGCCGCTCGACGTGTGAGGGACGAGGCGGAGCCACCGGGGCTCGGCCGACACCCCGGGTCTCCACTGTGCCGGCCGAAAACGTTTTCGGCAAGCCGTCCAGCTCATTACGACAAAGTTTCACGCTGTGTATGCGAATCGCCACCGCCCCACTCCTGAACAGTGGAAACCCGCCGCTCGCCCATCTTGCGCAATCACCGGGTCGGCCTTAATTTGCATAGACAACATTCAAAGTCTGTTCGATGGTCGTGCCGGCGGCCGTCGGGCCTGACGGAAGGGACGAGATGGGATCTCCCTATCGGAGGAGGGCACGGCTGCTGGTGGCCGTGACGGCTGTCGTCACCGGCGCGGCGGCAGCGGTTCTGGTGGCGGCGGGGGCGCAGGCCGCTGCCCCGGGGTGCCGGGTGGACTACCGGGTGACGAACCAGTGGCAGGGCGGGTTCGGCGCGGACGTGACGGTGACGAACCTGGGTGATCCGCTCACCGGGTGGCGGCTGACCTGGTCGTACGCGGCGGGTCAGCAGGTGGGCCAGGCGTGGAACGCGACCGTCACGCAGTCCGGGTCGCAGGTGACCGCGGTGAACGTGGGGCACAACGGCGCCCTGGCCACCGGGGGCAGCGCGTCGTTCGGGTTCACCGCCTCCTGGGCCGGGTCGAACCCGGTGCCGGCCTCGTTCGCGGTGAACGGCACCACCTGCACCGGTGGGGTCGCCCCGACCACCCCGCCCACCACCCCGCCGACGACCCCACCCACCACGCCGCCGACGACCCCGCCGACGACCAGTGCGTGGAATCCGCCGGCGAACCTGGTGACGCCGTTGAACCAGGTGTGGCAGCACCAGGAGCAGACGTACAACAACGGGAACCTGTACGGCTTCCGTAACTACGGGTGGGACCAGGTGATGGCCAACCGTGGGTACCTGAACTTCTGCGTACGGTGGGACTCCTCGGCGTCGGTGACGGCGGCCCAGCGGGACCAGATCCACGCGGCGTTGGCCCGGCAGTACAAGAAGTGGATGGACGTGATGGTCGGGCACAACGCCTGGCCGTACTCCGAGGTGCCGATCCGGGTCGTCGGGTGGGCGGTCCGCGACCGCGCCCAGTTGCAGTGGTCGGACACCTCCGTGGACATCTACGTCAACAACATCCGGGAGAACGCCCCGCAGTGCTCCGAGCCCTGCGGCCGGTTCTTCAACCAGAACGGCCAGTACCCGAACTGCCCGGGCGGGGTCGCCCGGCACTACGACCAGTCACTGTGGCTGACCGACGGGTTCGGCGGCGGCGCCGGGGGCGACTGGGGCCAGCGGATGGGCCGCGAGTACTTCATGAACAACATCAACGCCGCGAACATGACCATCCTGCTGCACGAGATCGGGCACACCTTCGGGCTCGACGACTTCTACGACTGGACACCCAGCGGCGTCGGCGGGTTCATCATGAAGGCCGGCAGCGCCAGCGCGATCACCGAGTTCGACACCTGGATGTTCCGCGACTGGTGGCGACACCTGAAGAGCCGCTACGGCTACTGAGCCCGCTCCCGTACCCGGTCGGGTCCGTCCCGGCCCGACCGGGTCCGGTGCCGCGCCGTGGACGCGGGTCGCCGCCCGGCTCAGGGGTCACCCCCGCCCGGTGACGACGCCGCTCCCGGCCCCGACGGCACCCCTCGGACCCCGATCGACCGCCTGGAAGGTGACGTGAGACGCCATGACGAAACGACGGTGGAGAATCCCCCACTGGCCCCGCCTGCTGCTCGCGGTCGCCGCCGCGCTGGTGGTGTCGGTGCCGCTGGGGTTGCCGGACCTGCCGCCGGCCTCGGCCGCGGCCAAGACGGTGTGGATCCCGGCGCGCTGGACCCAGACCGGGGAGGTCCCCTGGGTGCAGGAACGCACCCGGGAGTCGGCCAACTTCATCCTGCTGTGGGGTGACCGGTCCGGCACCGACCCGCGCACCGCGCCGGGAGAGTACCGGTTCGACCCCGCGAACATCCTCGACCAGCTCGAACGCCTCTACTCCTTCTACGTCAACGACATGCGGTTCACTCCGGAGACCGGGCTGCTCGCCCAGCACAAGATCATCGTGATCATCACCCGTACCTGGTCGAACGCGCCGCTGGACGCCTGGGCGACCGGCGGCTCCACCGACGGCCGGGTCGGGGTGATCAACATCGCGCCGGCGGCGGCCCAGCCCGGCTCCTGGGGGCTGGCCCACGAACTGGCCCACGTGTTCCAGAACTACACCTTCCTGGGCCGCTCCGGGTACGGCTTCACCCATCCCTCGGCGGGCACCTTCTGGGAGGCCAGCGCCGAGTTCATGGCGATGCAGGTGTACCCCGGGGCCGCCGCGGGCGACCTCACCCGGTTCATCCGCACCGAGAACCTGGCGTACAGCAGCAGCCGCCACCACTACGGCGCCTGGATGCTGTTGCAGTACATCAAGGAGCGCGACGGCCTGGCGATGTTCAACCGGATCTGGAACGAGGCCCGCACCACCGAACATCCGCTGGAGACCTACCGGCGGATCGCCGGGATCAGCCAGACCGAGCTCAACCGCCGGGTCGGCGAGTACGCCCAGCGGAACGTGACCTGGGACTACGCCAACCGGGCCGACGTCATGCCGTTCATCAACCGGCTGTACCCCTTCATCACCGCCTACAACGGGGTACCCGCCGAGGCGGTGAACGCCGCCGCCGGGCACTTCCGGATCTCCGACGCCCTCGCCCCCTCCGACTACGGGTACAACAAGATCAAGCTGGTGCCGAGCCAGGACGGCGGGCTGATCCGGATGCGGTTCCGGGGCCACGTCAACCCGGCGGCCGGCTCGGGCTGGACCTTCGGCTTCGTCGCGGTCCGCAACGGCACCCCCCGGTACGGGCCGCTGACCGTGGCCAGCGACGCCGAGGTGAGCTTCCAGACCCAGCCCGGTGAGCGGGAGGTGTACCTGGTGGTCACCGGCACCCCCGACACCGTCCACAAGTACGCCTTCCTGGAGGGCTACCCCCGCAACCACCGGTACCCGTACCAGTTCCGGCTCTCCGGGGCGGTGCCCTCCGGCTTCGAGCCCGGGTACGTCCGCCCCGCCGCCCCGGGCGGCGGCCGGTGGCACAGCAACGGCGGCGGATGGGTCGACAACCGGGCCACCGTCGCGGCCACCGCCTACGTCGGCCCCCGGGCCGCCGTCTACGGCACCAGCACCGTCACCGGCACCGCCCGGGTCGAGGACCTCGCCTGGATCAACAGCGGGGCCACCGTCGGCGGCAACGCGGTCGTCAGGAACAACGCCCTCGTGCAGGGCGGCGCCAACCTCGGCGGGAGCGTGGTGATCGGCGGCGACGCCGAGCCGGCCACGGCGTGCAGCGCCGGCACGTACCTGATCTTCAACCCGGACCGGCGCTGCGACGGCGGGCCCGGGGAGACCGACATCAACCCGCCCCACCCGACCTTCACCGACGCCCAGATGGCGATCAGCGGGGGCACCGGGCCGAACCCGACGCCCACCCCCACCACCCCGCCGACCACCGCCCCACCGACCAGCGGGCCGCCGACCACCACGCCGCCGACCACCGCGCCGCCGACCCCGGGCCCGGGCGGCTGCACGGCCAGCTACGCGGTGACCGGGCAGTGGCAGGGCGGCTTCCAGGGTGAGGTCACCGTCCGGGCCGGCAGCGCGCCGGTGGCCGGGTGGACCGTCACCTGGACGTTCGCCAACGGCCAGACGCTCACCCAGCACTGGGGTGCCACGGTCACCGGCACCGGCCCGACCGTGACCGCCACCAACGCGGAATGGAACGGCACCCTCGCCGCCGGCGCGACGACCAGCTTCGGCTTCCTCGCCACCGCCGGGGCGACCAACAACCCGCCCGCCCTCACCTGCCAGGCACGCTGACACCCGGCCCACCGCCCTGGTCGCGCGGCCAGGGCGGTGGGCCGATCCTGGGACGCTCAGACCGGGCGACCGCCCTGGATCACCGTGCGCCGGTCGGGCCCGGCCCAGAGCACCGCCGGGTCCTCGAACGGGTCGCCGGCCAGGACCACCAGGTCGGCGACGGCGCCGACCGCGACCCGGCCGAGGTCCGGCCGGCCGATGATCTCGGCGTTGACGGAGGTGGCGGAGCGCAACGCGGCGAGCACCCCCTCGACCTCCACCTGCAACCGCAGCCCGGTCAACTGCTCGTCCTCGAGCGGGCCCATCAGGTCGGTGCCGAAGCCGATGCGCACCCCGGCCGCCCGGGCGATCTCGATGGCCACCCGGCCGGCGTCGAGCACCTCACGGTTCTTCTCCCGGCCGACCGGGGTCAGCCCGAACTCCGCACCCCGGCGCTCCATGGCGTCGTACGCCGCGAGGGTGGGCACCAGGAAGGCGTCGTGCGCGGCCATGAGCCGCGCGGTGGGCGCGTCGAGCAGGTTGCCGTGCTCGACGGTGCGTACCCCGTTGCCGACGGCGTGGGCGATCGCGGCGGGCGAGTACGCGTGCGCGGCGACGTAGCTGCCCCGCCGGGTGGCCTCGTCGCTGACCGCCCGGATCTCCTCCGGCGAGTACTGCGGGATCCGGATCGGGTCGGAGTGGGAGATGACCCCGCCGGAGGCCATGATCTTGATGGCGTGGGCGCCCCGGCGGAACCGCTCCCGGACCGCGCGACGCAGCGCGTCGACCCCGTCCACCACCTCGCCCGTGTACGCGCCGCAGGCACACAGGTCGACGTCCCCGGGCCGGGGATCGCCGTGCCCGCCGGTCTGGGACAGGGCGGCTCCGGTGTAGAGGTAGCGCGGGGCCGGGATCAGCCCACGGGCGATCGCCTTCGCCAGCCCCGGGTCACCACCGGCGACGTCCCGTACCGTGGTGAACCCCCGCCGCAGGGCCGCCGCCAGCCGTCCCGCGCCGGCCAGGGCGAGGTAGCTCAGCGGGGTGGCCTCCAGCGCGAGCAGGTCGAGTTCCGTCCCGTACGCGTGGAAGTGCGCGTCGATGAGACCGGGGACGACGGTGCCGCCCCGGGCGTCGAGCACCTGCCCGGCCGGCCGGCCGGCGCCGCCGATCTCCGTGACGATCCCGTCGACGACGTCGATCCGACCCTCGGTCAGCGTGGCGGAGACCCCGTCGAAGATCACCGCGTTGACGATGGTGAGCTCCGGTGGCCCGGTCAGCGCGGCGCTCACGGCTCGGGGTGTTCCGCCCGGCCCGCCCACCGGCCCCGCACGTGCCCGATGTGCGCCCGCATCAGCCGTTCCAGGCCGGACCGGTCCCCCGCCTCGATGAGGTCGAGCATCTCGATGTGCTCCCGCGCGGAGGGCATCAGCTCCCCGGCCTCGGCGAGGCGGGTGAGCCCGAACAGTCGGGAGCGCGCCCGCAGCTCGCCGACCAGCGAGACCAGGTGGCTGTTGCCGATCAGGGCGAGCAGCTCCAGGTGGAACTGCCGGTCGTGCTCGATGTAGGCGATCAGGTCCCTGGCCTCGGCGACGTCGACGATCCGCTGGGCCATCGGCCGCAGCCGGGCCAGGTCCTCGGCGGTGATGACGTCGATCACCTGGACGGTGGTGGGCACCTCCAGGAGCCGCCGGATCTCGGTGAGGTTGTCGAGCTCCTGCTCGGACAGCTCGGTGACCCGGAAGCCCTTGTTGCGTACCGTCTCGACGAGGCCCTCCTTCACCAGGTCGAGCATCGCCTCGCGGACCGGCGTGGCGGAGACGCCGAACCGGGCGGCGAGGGTCGGTGCGGAGTAGACCTCGCCGGGGCGCATCTGGCCGGCCACGAGCGCCGCCCGGAGCGCGTTCGCGACCTCCCCGCGTACGCTCCGTCGCGCCCCCAGCGCCGGCAGTTCCAACGAGTCAGTCATCACGCCCCACCCTCCCTAGCCGGGCATACTACGCGGGGCGGTCGTTCCCGGCGGGCGGCACCCGGCCGGCCACCGGCGTGATCCGGGGTCACCGGCCGGCGGGCGCGACGGTCACGGTCCGCAGGGAGGTGTAGAAGTCCTGCGCCGCCTTGCCCTGCTCGCGCCCGCCGAAGCTGGAGTCGCGCTCGCCGCCGAACGGCAGGTAGAAGTCCACGCCCGCGGTCGGGGCGTTCACCTTGACCTGACCGGCCGCCGAGCCGTCGGCGAAGCGCAGCGCGGCGTCCAGGTCGGCGGTGAAGACGGCGGCGGAGAGCCCGTACCGCACCGCGTTCGCGGCGTCCAGCGCCGCGTCGAGGGTGTCGACCCGGCTCAGCGCGCAGATCGGCCCGAAGACCTCCTCCTGCTGGAGCAGGTGGTCCGCCGGCAGGTCGGTCAGCACGGTGGGGGCGACGAACCAGCCCGGCCCGTCGGCGGCCCGGCCGCCGGTGAGCAGCCGGCCGCCGGCGGCCACCCCGCTGTCCGCCGCCGCCAGGACCCGCGCCCGCGCGGCCTCGTCGATGACCGGGCCGACGGTGGTGTCCGGGGCGGCGGGGTCGCCGCAGGCCAGCGCCGTGACGGCGGCGACGAGGGCGTCGGTGAAGCCGGTCGGGTCGCCGACCAGGATGATCCGCTTGGTGGCGGTGCACTTCTGCCCCGCGTACCCGAACGCCGCGTAGGCGATCTGCCGGGCGGCGGACTCGACGTCGGCGTCCGGCAGGACCACCGTCGGGTTCTGGCCGCCCATCTCGCACTGCACCGGCACGCCCCGGGCCACCGCGCGCGACCCGACGACCGCGCCCACCGCGGCGGAGCCGGTGAACGAGACCGCGTCGCTCGCCGCGACGACCGCCTGGCCCGCCTCGGCGTCGCCGGGCAGCACCGTCAGGAGCCCCTCGGGCAGGTGCGGCGTGACCAGCTCGGCCAGCCGCAGCGCGCACGCCGTCGCCTGCGGCGCCGGCTTGAGCAGCACGGCGTTGCCGAAGGCCAGCGCGGGCGCGGCCTTCCACAGGGGGATGGCCAGCGGGAAGTTCCACGGGGTGACCAGTCCGGCGACCCCGCGCGGGCGACGCCGGGTGTACGCCAGCCCCGGGCCGCCGCTCGGCTCGTGCACCGCGCCGGTGGGGTCGTAGACCTGCTGGGCGTAGTACCGCAGCAGGGCCACCGCCCGGGCCACCTCGCCGCGCGCCTCGGTGACCGGTTTGCCCACCTCCCGCACGGTCAACGCGACCAGGTCGGCCGCGTCGGCCGCCACCGCGTCGGCCGCCGCGTGCAACGCCGCCGACCGGTGCGCGGGCGGGGCCGCGGCCCAGCCGGGTTGCGCCGCCCGGGCGGCCTCGGCGGCCTTCCCGACGTCGGCGGCGCTGGCGGCCGGGACCGACACGACGACCTCGTCCGGGCTCTGGGGGGAAACGGACAACACGACGGACATGCGAGACTCCAGCGCTGGTCAGAGCAGGAAACCGGTGGGGAACGGATCGGTCGGGTCGAGGAGGTACTGCGCGGTGCCGGTGATCCAGGCCCGGCCCGTGACCGCCGGGACCACGGCCGGCCGGTCGCCGACGGTGGTGCGGTCGAGCAGCCGGCCGACGAACCGGCTGCCGATGATCGACTCGTTGACGAAGTCGGCGTGCAACGCCAACTCGCCCCGGGCGTGCAGCTGGGCCATTCGGGCGGAGGTCCCGGTGCCACAGGGCGACCGGTCGAACCAGCCCGGGTGGATGGCCATGGCGTGCCGGGAGTGCCGGGCGTCCGAGCCCGGCGCCGCGAGGTAGACGTGGTGGCAGCCGGAGATCCCGGGGTCCTCGGGATGCGTCGGGCGTAGCTGCGCGGTCACCGCGTCCATGATGGCCAGCCCGGCGTCGAGCATCCGCTGCCGCACGCGGGCGTCGCCGGGGGTGAAGGCGATGCCGAGCTGGTCGAGGCCGAGGATGGCGTAGAAGTTGCCGCCGAAGGCGAGGTCGAGGGTGACCGGGCCCAGGCCGGGCACCTCCACCGTCGCGTCCAGCTCCTGCACGAAGGCCGGCACGTTGCGCAGCGTCACCGACTCGGCGTGCCCGTCACGCACCGCCACCTCCACCACCACCAGGCCGGCGGGGGTGTCGAGCCGGATCACCGTCACCGGCTCGGTGACGGTGACCATGCCGGTCTCCACGAGGACCGTGGCGACCCCGATGGTGCCGTGTCCACACATCGGCAGGACCCCGCTCACCTCGATGAAGAGCACGCCCCAGTCGGCGTCCGCCCGGGTCGGCGGTTGCAGGATCGCGCCGCTCATCGCGGCGTGCCCGCGCGGCTCACGCATCAGCAGGTGGCGGATGTGGTCGAGGTGCTCCATGAAGTACCGACGGCGTGCGGCCATCGAATCGCCGGGGACGACACCCACGCCGCCGGTGACCACCCGGGTCGGCATGCCCTCGGTGTGTGAGTCGACCGCGTGGAAGACCCGGTTGCTGCGCACGAACCACCGCCCTTTCCGTCACCGGCCGCCGGCCGCGACCGCCTTCTCCGTCGCTTCCCGGACCACCTGTGCCTGCGCCTCGGTGAGCGGCACCCGGGGCGGCCGGCACGGCCCGCCGTACCGGCCGACGATATCCATGGAGAGCTTGATGGCCTGGACGAACTCGGTCTTGGAGTCCCACCGCAGCAACGGGTGCAGCTCCCGGTACAGCGGCAGCGCGGTGGCCAGGTCGCCGTCGGCCGAGGCGTGGAACAACCGCACGCAGGAGCGCGGCAGCGCGTTGACGTACCCCGCGATCCAGCCCGGCGCCCCGGCGATGGCCAGCTCCAGCGTGACGTCGTCGGAGCCGGCGAGCACGTCGAGGCCGGGTGCCGCCTCGGCGATCTCGTAGCTGCGCCGGACGTCGCCGGTGAACTCCTTGACGCCGACGATGAGCCCCTCGCCGTGCAGGCGGGCGAGCAGGGCCGGGGTCAGGTCGACCTTGGTGTCGATCGGGTTGTTGTACGCCACCACCGGCACCCCGACCTTCGCGACCTCCCGGTAGTGCTCCAGCACGGCCCGCTCGTCGGCACGGTACGCGTTCGGCGGCAGCAGCATCACCGCCGCGCAGCCGGCCTCGGCGGCGTCCTCGGCCCAGCGCCGCGCCTCCCGCGCGCCGTACGCGGCGATGCCGGGCATCACGGTGAAGCCGTCCGGGGCGGCGTCGACCGCGGCGCGGACCACCGCGCTGCGTTCGGTCTCGGTGAGGGTCTGGTACTCCCCGAGGGAGCCGTTCGGGACCACCCCGTCGCACCCCTCGGCGGCCAGCCACCGGACGTGCTCGGCGTACCGGTCGAGGTCGACCGCCAGGCGGTCGTCCAGTGGCACCGTCGTCGCCACCAGCACGCCGTGCCATGGCCTCAATCGCGCGCGCATCGATCGCTCCTTATCCTACGGTCGCAATGGGTCCGGTCGAAGCCACCCACCGTGGACGCGGGTCGTGGTCGCCACGGTGGTCGTCGGGCCGCGAGGGCGTACAATGTCACACTACAACAGCGCAAGCAACGGCTTCCAGCCCGCAACGCCCCGAGGTGCTCATGCCCGACACCCCCTTCGCGGCAGACCCAGACGCCCCCGCGACATACCGACCCGGGTCGCGCCATGCCTGACCTGCCCCTGTCCCCCCGCACCTCCCCCACCCCCGACCTCGTCGTCGTCGGCGCCGGGATCGTCGGGGCCGCCTGCGCCTACCACGCCACCCGGGCCGGCCTGTCGGTGACCGTCGTCGACAGCGGACCGATCGCCGGCGGAACGACCGGGGCGGGTGAGGGCAACATTCTCGTCTCCGACAAGGAGCCCGGTCCAGAGCTCGATCTCGCGGTGCTGTCCAACCGGCAGTGGCGGGACCTGGCCGACCTGCCGCTGGACGACACGACGTTCGGCCGGGCGGTGGAGCTGGAGACCAAGGGCGGCCTGGTGGTCGCCACCGACCAGGCCACCCTGGACGGTCTCGCCCGGCTCGTGGCCACCCAGCGCGCACCCGGGATCGAGGCGGTCGCCGTGCCCACCGACGGGCTGCGGGACGTCGAGCCGCACCTCACCCACGACCTCGCCGGCGGTTACCGGTACCCCCAGGACATGCAGGTCCAGCCCATGCTCGCCGCCGCGCACCTGCTCCGGCTGGCCCGCCGGGCCGGCGCCACCGTGCTCACCCACGAGCCGGTCACCGGGTTCCTGCGCGCCGGCGAACGGGTCACCGGCGTCCGCACACCCCGGCGCGACCTGCCCGCCGGCGCCGTGCTCAACGCCGCCGGCACCTGGGCCGGACAGGTCGCCGCCCTGGCCGGCGTCACGGTCCCGGTGGCCCCCCGGCGCGGCTACATCCTCGTCACCGAGCCGCTCCCGCCGCTCGTCCGGCACAAGGTCTACCTCGCCGACTACGTCGCCGACGTGGCCAGCGACTCGGCCGCCCTGCAGACCTCGACGGTGGTCGAGGGGACCCGCGCCGGCACGATCCTCATCGGCGCCAGCCGGGAACGTGTCGGGTTCGACCGGACGGTCTCGACCCCCGCGCTGCGCCGCCTCGCCGCCGGCGCGGTCCGGCTCTTCCCGGTCCTGCGCGACGTCGCGGTGATCCGCGCGTACCGGGGGTTCCGGCCGTACTGCCCCGACCACCTGCCGGTGATCGGCCCGGACCCCCGCGCGCCGGGCCTGCACCATGCCTGCGGCCACGAGGGCGCCGGCATCGGCCTGTCCCTGGGCACCGCGCTGCTGGTCACCCAGGGCCTGACCGGCCAGCCCCCTGCACTCGACCTCGACCCGTTCCGCCCCGACCGCTTCGGCCCGGAGGTGCCCCGGTGACCCACCCCTGCGAGTTCGAGATCCTCTTCGACGGCACGCCGCTACCCTGCCGGGACGGCTGGACCGTCGGCGCGGCGCTCACCGCCGCCGGGATCCGGTCCTGGCGCGACACCCGCCACGACGGACGGCCCCGTGGCCTGTTCTGCGGCATCGGGATCTGCTTCGACTGCCTGGTCACGGTGAACGGCCAACCCTCGGTGCGGGCCTGTCTCGTGCCCGCCGCGCCCGGCGACGAGATCCGCAGCCAGCAGGGGACGGGACGGTGACCGGGCAGCGGGTGGACCTCGCGGTCGTCGGCGCCGGACCGGCCGGGCTGGCCGCCGCCCTGGCCGCCGCCGAGGCGGGGGTGAGCGTGGCGATCGTCGACGCCGGGGTCCGCCCCGGCGGGCAGTACTGGCGTTCCCCCGACCCCGGTGCCGGCCCGTTCCGGCCGACCACCCTGCACCACGGGTGGCGCCGCTTCGCCACCACCGACGCCCGGCTCACCGACCTGGCCGGCACCGGCCGGGTACGCCGGCTGGCCGGGCACCACGTCTGGTCCGTCGTCGCAGCCGGCGACCACTGGTCGGTGCACTGCCTGCGGGGCGCCGAACCCCGGCAGCGGGGCACCCCCGACCCGGTCACCGTGCACGCCCGGCGGCTCGTCCTCGCCACCGGCGCGTACGACCGGCAGCTCCCGTTCCCCGGCTGGGACCTGCCCGGGGTGATCACCGCCGGCGGGGCGCAGGCACTGCTCAAGGGGAACCTCGTGGTGGCCGGCCGGACCGTGGTCGTCGCCGGTACCGGACCATTCCTGCTGCCGGTGGCCGACGGCCTGGCCCGGTACGGCGCCCGGGTGGCGGCGGTCGTCGAGGCGAACAGCCCGGTCGGCTTCGCCCGGCATCCGGGCGCGCTGCTCGGCGCGGTCGGCAAGCTCGGCGAGGCGGGCGGGTACGCCGGACGGTTGCTGCGGCACCGGGTCCCCGTCCGGCACCGGCACGCCGTGCTGCGGGCCCTCGGCACCGACCAGCTCACCGGCGTGGTCGTCGGCCGGCTGGACCGGGCGGGCCGGGTCCGGGCCGGCTCCGAGCGGCGGATCGCCTGCGACGTGCTCGCCGTCGGCTGGGGGTTCACCCCGCAACTGGAACTGGCGTTGCAGCTCGGCTGCGCGACCCGGGTCGACGTCGACCAGAGCCTGGTGCTGGCCGTCGACGACGACCAGGCCACCAGCGTCGCCGGGGTCTGGGCGGCCGGCGAGGCCACCGGCGTCGGGGGTGCCGACCTCGCCACGGTCGAGGGCCGGATCGCCGGTCGCGCGGCGGCCCGGTCGCTGGGCGCCGAGGACGTGCCGGACGACCGGTCGACCCGTCGCCGGCGCACCGCGTTGCGCGGCTTCGCCACCGCCATGCACCAGGTCTACCCGGTCCCGTCGGCCCTGCTGGCCGGGTGCGCGGACGACACCCTGGTCTGCCGGTGCGAGGAGGTGAGCGCGGGCCGGATCCGGCACGCCGTCACCGAACTCGGGGCGACCGAGGCCCGGGTGGTCAAGCTGCTCGCCCGACCCGGCATGGGCTGGTGCCAGGGCCGGGTGTGCGGCTTCGCCACCGCCTGCCTGACCGCCCGGCACGCCGGCCGGGCCGTCACCGAGCCGGACCTGCGGGCCTTCGCGGAACGGCCGATCGCCGCGCCCACCTCCCTCGGCGACCTGGCGACGCCGCCCGACGACGGGCACCCGGACGGCGAACCGGCCTAGGACCCGGGCCGGCGCGGCCCCGATGGGCCGCCCCGGTCACCGCGGCGACGCCGCCGGGCCGGTCAACCGGTCCGGCGGCGTCGCCCGACCGGTCAGGACGGCGGTTCGGCGGCGGACGACGCGGCGGCCGGCGCGGCGGCGGCGGACGACACGGCGGTGGTGGACGGCGGGATCCGGCCGGCCGCGATCTCCTCCGCGAAGTGGCAGGCGACCTGGTGCCCGGGGGCGAGCGTGCGCAGCGCCGGCCGCTCGTCGGCGCAGCGGGTGGCCTGCCGCCACGGGCAGCGGGTGTGGAAGCGGCAGCCGCTCGGTGGGTTGGCCGGTGAGGGCAGGTCGCCCCGGAGCAGGATCCGGGTACGGGACGCCTCGACGGCCGGGTCCGGCACCGGCACGGCCCCCATGAGCGCCTTCGTGTACGGGTGGGTCGGCGCCCGGTAGAGCGCGGTGGCGGGCGCCTGCTCGATGATCTGTCCCAGGTACATGACCGCCACGGTGTCGCTGATGTGCCGGACCACCGCGAGGTCGTGCGCGATGACCAGGTACGTCAGGGAGAACGTCTCCTGGAGTTCCTTGAGCAGGTTGATCACCTGCGCCTGGACCGAGACGTCCAGCGCGGACACCGGCTCGTCGGCGACGACCAGCTTGGGGTTCAGCACCAGCGCCCGCGCGATGCCGATGCGCTGGCGCTGCCCACCGGAGAACTCGTGGGGATAGCGTTCCAGGGCCGTCGCCGGCAGGCCCACCACCTCCAGCAGCGTGCGGATCCGCCGGGCGTGCTCCACCGACCCGCCGGGGATCCGGTGGGCGCGCAGGGGCTCGGTGAGCAGGGACTCCACGTTCTGCCGGGGGTCCAGGCTCGCCATCGGATCCTGGAAGACCATCTGGAAGTCCCGGCGCACCGGGCGCAGCCGGCGTTCGCTGAGCCCGAGCAGGTCCCGGCCGTCGAGGGTGATGCTGCCGGCGGTCGGCTCGACCAGCCGCATGATGGCGCGCGCCAGCGTGGACTTGCCGCAGCCGGACTCGCCGACCAGGCCGAAGGTGGTCCCCGCCGGCACGTCCAGGTCCACCCCGTCGACCGCCTTCACCGAGCCGTGCTGGCGGGTGAAGAGCGTGCCGCTGCGGATCGGAAAGTGGACCTTGAGATCGCGTACCTGCAGCAGACTCATCACGCGCTCCCCTCGCTGCGGCCGGTGCCGGTGGCGGGTGTCGCCGGGTGCACCGGACGCGGACAGCGGACCCGGTGGCCGGGCGCGCCGGTGAGGTCGTGTACCGGCGGCGGTCCGCCCAGACAGGACTCGACCGCGTGGTCGCAGCGGGGCTGGAAGGCGCAGCCGTGCTCCCAGGCCACCACGTCGCGCACCGAGCCACGGATGGTGTGCAGCATGCCGCGCTCCTCGTCGTCGATGCGCGGGATCGAGCGCAGCAGACCGTCGGTGTACGGGTGCGCGGGGCGCGCGAACAGACCGGTCGCCGGGGCGGACTCCACGATCCGCCCGGAGTACATGACGTGCACCCGCTCGCACAGCCCCGCCACGACCCCCAGGTCGTGGGTGATCATCACCAGCGCGGAGCCGCTCTCCTCGACGAGGTCGCGCAGCAGGTCGAGGATCTGCGCCTGGATGGTGACGTCGAGGGCCGTGGTGGGTTCGTCGGCGATGAGCAGCCGGGGCCGGCAGGCGACCGCGATGGCGATCATCACCCGCTGGCGCATCCCGCCGGAGAGCTGGTGGGGGTACTCGCGCAGCCGCCGCGCCGGGTCGGGGATGCCGACCCGCTCCAGCAGGGCCTGGGCGTCCCTGCGGGCCTCGGCGACGGACCTGCCGTCGTGGCGGACGATCACCTCGACGAGTTGCCGGCCCACGGTGAGCACCGGGTTGAGGGAGGTCATCGGGTCCTGGAAAATCATGGCGACGTCCCGGCCCCGGACGTCGCGCATCTGCCGGGCGGAGAGCGCCAGCAGGTCCTGGTCGCCGAGTTCGATGCTGCCGGTGACCTGGACGTTGCGGGCGGGCAGCAGCCGCATGACGGCCAGCGAGGTGACCGACTTGCCGGAGCCGGACTCGCCGACGATCCCCACCGACTGCCCCGACCCGACGTCGAAGGTCACGCCGTCGACGGCCCGTACCGGGGCCTGTCCGGGCCGGGTGAAGGTGACCGTGAGGTCCCGTACGCGCAGGAAGCTCATCCGTTCACCGCCGTAGCTTGGGGTCGAGTGCTTCGCGCAGCGACTCACCGAGGAGGGTGAAGCCGAGCGCGGCGAGGACGATCGCCAGCCCCGGGTAGAGCGCCAGTTGCGGGGCGGAGGTCAACGCGACCTGGGCGTCGGTCAGCATGCGTCCCCATTCCGGCGCCGACGGGTCGCTGCCGCTCAGGCCGAGGAAGGCCAGGCCGGCGGCCTCGACGATGGCCAGCGCAAGGGTCAGGGTGCCCTGGACGATCACCGGGGTGAACGAGTTCGGCAGCACGTGGCGGAAGACGATCCCGGCCCGGGAGATGCCGAGCGAGCGGGCCGCCAGCACGTAGTCGGCGGCGCGTTGCCCGAGCATCTCCCCCCGGAGCAGGCGGGCGAAGATCGGGATGTTGACCACCGCGATGGCGATCATCACCGAGGTGAGGCTCTGCCCCAGCATCGCGGCGATCGCGATGGCGAAGAGCAGGCCCGGCACGGAGAGCATGATGTCGACCAGGCGCATGACGACGGTGTCGACCCAGCCGCCGAAGGCGCCCGCGAGCAGCCCGATCCCCACCCCGACGGTGGCGCCGACGGCCAGCGACACCACGCCGATCAGCAGCGACTGCCGGGCGCCGTACACGAGGCGGGAGAAGACGTCCCGGCCCAGCGGGTCGATGCCCAGCCAGTGCTCGGCGGAGGGGCCGGGGTAGGCGCCGGGCCGGACCTCGGACAGCCAGGAGTTGTCCTTCGGCGAGTACGGCGCGATCCACGGCGCGAAGACGGCGACCCCGACGAAGATCAGGATCAGCGTGAACCCGACGACGGCCATCGGGTTGCGCCGCAGCCGGCGCAGGGCGTCGCTGCGCAGGCCCCGGGTCGGCCGGGGGCTGCCGATCGCCTCGTCGCCGCCGGTGGGACGGGTGGCGGCGACCTGTTCGGGGGTGCTCATGCCGTCCCTCCGCCGGGCCACGGCCCCGGGTCCGGGCAGCGGTGCCGCCGGCTCATGACACCCTCACCCGGGGGTCGAGCAGCCCGTAGACGATGTCGACGATCATGTTGACGAGGACGTAACTCACGGCGATCACCAGGATGAACCCTTGAATGGTCGGGAAGTCGCGCTGGACGATGCCGTCGGCCATGAACTTCCCCACGCCGGAGAAGGCGAACACCGTCTCGGTGAGCACGGCCCCGGCGAGCAGTACGCCCATCTGCAGGCCGATGACGGTGGTCACCGGCAGCATCGCGTTGCGCAGCACGTGGTGGCGGACGATCGTGCCGGCCAGCAGGCCCTTCGCCTCGGCGGTGCGCACGTGGTCCTCGTGCAGGACGGTGAGCACCGAGGCGCGGGTCATCCGGACGATCACGGCGAGCGGGATGGAGGCCAGCGCGACCGCGGGCAGGATCAGGTGGGTCAGCGCGTCCCAACTGGCGGCCGGGTCGCCGGTGACGATGCCGTCCAGGACGTAGAAGCCGGTCGGGTGTTCGGCGCGGGCCCGGGGGTCCGACCGGCCCGCCGTCGGCAGCCAGCCGAGCTGGACGGCGAAGACGAGCTTGAGCAGGTAGGCCAGGAAGAAGATCGGCACGGTCACCCCGAGCAGGGAGGCCGACACCAGGACGCTGTCCAGCCAGGTGCCGTACCGGCGGGCGGCCAGGTAGCCCAGCGGGATGCCCACCGTGACGGCGATGAGCAGGGCGGCGATGGCCAGCTCGATGGTGGCGGGGAACCGGCGGGCCATCTCCTCGATGACCGGCTGGCCGGTCTGCAGGGACGCGCCGAAGTCCAACCGGACCGCCCGCCCGAGGAACTGGACGTACTGTTCCCAGAGCGGGCGGTCCAGGCCGAGCTGCGCCTCGATCTGTTCGACGGCCTCCGGTGTCGCCCGTTCCCCGAGCAGGGCCTGGGCGGGGCCGCCGGGCAGCGCCCGGACCCAGGCGAACAGGAGGATCGACAGGCCCAGCAGGATCGGGATCAACTGGAGCAGCCGCCGAAAGACAAAGCGAAGCACGAGACGTCAGCCTTCGATGTTGACGATCTTGAAGTATTCGAGGCTGACCGGGGACGGCTGGTAGCCGACCACGTTCTTGCCCAGGGCCAGTAGCGGCCGGTTGTGGACGAACGGCACGCCGGGGATGTAGTCGAAGATCAGTTGGTTGACCTCCTCGTACTGCTTCTGCCGGGTGGCCTGGTCGGTCTCGGCCAGGGCCCGGTTGAGCAGCCCCTGGATGCCGGGGTCGGTCAGGTTGAACTGGGCGGTGGTCTCCCGGAAGAAGGTGCCGACGAAGTTGTCCGGGTCGGCGTAGTCACCGCTCCAGCCCAGCAGGAAGAGCTGGCCCTTGCCGTCGGCCTGGATGCTCTGCAGGTAGTCCGGCGTCCACGGAACGGTCTTCGGGACGACGGTGAACCCGACCTTCTCCAGGTCCGCCGCGAACGACTCGTACACCGCCTGCGGGTTGGGCATGTACGGCCGCGACACGTTGGCGGGGTACCAGAACTCCACCGTCAGGTTCGTCTCCCCCGACTCGGCGACGAGCTGCCTGGCCCGCTCCGGGTCGTAGGAGTAGCCCGTGATGGCGGAGTTGTAGCCCCACTGCGACGGCGGCAGGAACTGGTTGGCCACCTCGGCGCCCTCCGGGTACGCCGCCTTGAGCAGGCCCTCGCGGTTGAGGGCGTACGCGATCGCCTCGCGGATCTTGCGGTTCTGCAGCAGCGGCACCTTCTGGTTCATGCCGACGTACCCGACGTTGAAGGCCGGTCGCTCGACCACCTGGCCGACGTTCTTCACGGCCTCGATGTCGGCCGCCGCGACACCCTCGTAGGCGTCGATCTCACCGGCCTGCAACGCCTGCATGCGCGCCGTCGCGTCGGCGATCGGTCGGAAGATGACCTGGTCGAGCTGGGGCCGGCCCTCGCGGTAGTTCTCGTTGGCGTCCAGGATCAGTCGCTCGCCCCGGTCCCAGCTCACGAACTTGAACGGGCCGGTACCGGCCACGACCTTGGTGCCGAAGCCACCGCTGTAGGCGATCGAATCGCCGGTGACGGTGATGTCGGTCCCGCCCTCCTCGATCGCCTTGGGGCTGGCGATGGAGAAGGCGGGCAGCACCAGGCCGGACAGCAGCGCGGACGACGGCTGCGTCAGGCGCAGCGTGGCCACCGAGTCCTCGGTGGCCTCGCAGGAGGCGTAGCGGCTGCTCTCCGGCGCGGAGTCGCTGTCGCGCGTGGCGAAGCCGCCGAAGATGGTCTGCCAGTAGTACGAGATGTCGCCGTTCTGCTGCGCGCCCTTGAAGTTGTACCAGCGGTCGAAGTTGTAACAGACCGCGGTGGCGTTGAAGGCCTCTCCGTCGTGGAACGTGACGCCCTTGGCCAGGTTGAACGTGTAGGTCAGTCCGTCGTCGCTGACCGTCCAGTCGGTGGCCAGCGACGGGACGACCTCGGTCGTTCCCGGCTTCAGCGCCACGAGGGTCTCGTAGACCTGGAAGATGACGCGGAACGACTCCCCGTCGGAGACGTACGCCGGGTCCAGTGTCTTGGGGTCGTCTGAGGCGCCGAAGACGAAGGTCTTGCGGTCACCGTCCTCGGTCGAGTCGCTGCCACTGCAGCCGGCGGCCGCGGCGAGCAGCCCCGCAGTGGCCGACAGGGCGATTATCCGCCCGAACCTGCCGTACACACGCATGTCGTCCTCCCTGGCTGTCCGTCACGCGAACCGCTGCGCCCGCCCGGCCGTCCGCTGTGGAGTCACGCGCGTCCGCGCCGGGGTGGCCGGCGGGCCGTCGGGATCCGGGCGGACGACAGGCGTGGCGAACGGGTCGGTCGTCGCTCCCCGCCGAGGTGCGTCGACCTCTGCGGAGAGCTTTGCCAGGCACACTAACCAGCAAGAACGGCTGGTGCAATGTGCAATTGCAACCTCGTTTTTCAATCGTGACCCCCCGACCAGGACGGTCACCGCAGGTCACCGCCGGCCGCCACGGTCAGCGCGCCCCCGCCACGAGCGACTCCGGCCGGCACCGCCGACAGGCAACGGTCGCGCGGCGCGGGGTCCCGACGCGCCGCGCGACCGGAGCCGCCGGTCAGTCCCCCGACGACGACCGGGGCGGGCCGAGGTTGCGGAAGGTGACCGTCTTCGCCGGCTCCACCGTCCCGTTCCGGTCGACCGCGCGGTGGCTGATCTGGTGCTGCCCCGGACGCAGCACCCGGAACGGCCCGTCGTAGGTCCGCCACGGGCCACCGTTGTGCCGGTACTCGATCCGGTCGACGCCCGATCCCCACCCGTCGTCGGCGGAGAGGGTGACGGTCGGGTTGACGTACCGGTCGCCCGTCCTCGGCGGGACCTGGGTCAGCGCGACGGCCGACGACGGGGCGTCGACCTCGATCCGCCGCAGGGCGGCCCGGAGGTCGGGCAGCGGGCCGATGTGCTGACTGGCGTCGCCGCCCTGCGGCGTCCCGGTCCCCTTGAGCAGGTCGGCGATCCGCGCCGCGCTCCAGACCCCCTGGCCGGTGGCCTTGAGGTAGGACTGGACGGCGACGACCGCGCTGGTGACGATCGGCCCGGCGCCGGAGGTGCCACCGAACGACCGGGTGTACCGGACGTCGAGGTTGGCCGGGTCGGTGCCGCCCTGGAGGTTGCCGTTGCTGCCGGTGGTGGTGATGTTCTGGCCCCACCCCTGCAGGTCGACCCGCGATCCGTGCACGGAGAAGCCCAGCCGTTCCCGGGTGGTGCTGCTGCCCGCGCCGACGATGATGGCGCCCGAGTCGCGGACGGTACGGTCGAAGCGGCCCAGGAACTCCGGGCCGTCCAGGTTCTCGCCCCCGTTGCCACCCGTGGCCACCACGGTCACCCCGAGCTGCGTCAACAGCACGGTCGCCTCGAACGCCGACTGCATCCACTCGATCGGCACGTACCGGGTGCCCCCGTTCGGGCCGACGGTCTGCTGCTCGATGAGCAGCGCGTCGCCGGGGTCGAGGAACCGCGACGCGTAGACCATCGCCTCCGCCGGGGACCACGTGGTGCGGGTGGGGCTGACCCGCCGCACCGGCGAGATGCCGTACATCGTGGCGTCCGGCACCCCGCCGGTCACCCCGTAGCCGTTGTCCCGGGCGACCAGTTGACCGAAGACGGCGGTGCCGTGTTCGTCGGCGAACGTGGTGACCCGGGGGAACGCGTCGCCGCCGAGGTCGGCGACCAGTCGAGGTGGAGGTCCTCGTGGAACGGGTTCCAGTCGTACTCCAGGTCGACGATCCGGATGCCCTGTCCCCGGGTACGCGGGTCCGCGTGCGCGAAGTCCGCGTCGATGCCCTGCGCGGCGGGACGGAGGTAGCCCTGCATGGGGGTGAAGTCGGGCGTCGTCGACGGTGGCGGGGCCGGATCCGCGGCGACGTAGGCGTACTCGACCTCGGGCAGCGCCAGCAGCTCCCGGACCACCGCGTCCGGGTCCAGGTCGGCCGGCAGGGTGAGCTGGTACCACGAGGCCAGGTCGGGGGCGGGCGCGCCGGAACGCGCCGCCGCCTCGGCGGACAGCCCCGTCAGCTCGTCGGCGGACAGGCTCGTCACCAGCGGCGTGACGTCGGTCGACCGGTACGTCTCCAGCACCGCGCGGACCCGGTGCAGGGTGTCCGGGCGACCGTGGGACCGCAGGGCGTCGTTGGCCCCGCGTACCTTCCAGGATTCCCGGAACTTCACCTCGATCCGGAGCTCGGGTGAGATCGTGCTCATCCCCCGGATGCTGCCTCCGTCGGGCAGTTCCCCGGAGAGGGTGAGGGTGGTCGTCGCCGGGGTCAGCGCGCCGGCCCGTTTCAGCCCGTCCTTGTCGAAGTGCAGGACGAGATCGTCCCGGCCGTCCCGGTCGACGTCGGTGGTGACCGCCAGTGGACGCGCGCCGTCCCGGGCGACGCCGACGCCCGGTCCCGCGCCGTCGCCGAGCACGACGGAGGCCGGGTCGATCCGGGCGGCGTCGACCCGGTCGTCGGTCAGGACGGCGACGGGGAGGAATCCGGGGCTGGCGACATTGACGTCGCCCGGCATCGTCACGGTGGCACCGACCGCCCCGGCGGCACGTGCCGCCGGGGCGGGAAGCAGACCGCCGGAGACGACCAGGGCGCCGACGCCGAGGGCGGCGAGCAGGGGTCGGGTGCCGAACCGGCCGTTGTGGAACGTCCGTCCGAGCGCGGAGTCATCACACACAGCAACCTCTTTCGGTATGCCATTGCACTATCACACCGTATTTGGCGCCCCTTCGGACGGTCAAGGGACAACCTGACGAACCTCGATGCCCCGGGCCCGTCCGACCAGGTCGGGACCCACGTGGGACCGCCCGGACACGGGCGGGACGAGACCTCCGCCGACGGCGCGGACCGGGGCCGGGGACCCCGGCGCGACGACCACGCCGCCGAGCCCCGCAGGCCCGGACAGTCGTCAATGCCGACCGGCCGGGATCGTCGCGAATATTGCCGGAATCCGACACCCACCTGACCGTCCGACTAACTGAATGACGCTTATCGAACACGGCCGGAAAATGGCAACGCCGGGATGGTATGTTAGCGCTATCAGAGGCAGCCCCAACGCCGGCCACGGCGGCGACGCGGGAGGGACGCGGGCCTCGGTCCGCGCGGGACGAGGGGAAGCATGGGCGACGTGAGCGTGGCGAAGAACTGGCGGCTGCCGGTCATGGGGGACGTCGCCCGCCTGGCCGGCGTGTCGCACATGACCGTGTCCCGCGTCCTCAACGAGCCCGACTCGGTGCGCCCGGAGACCCGGGAGCGGGTCCTGCTGGCCATCGAGCAGCTCGGCTACCGCCGCAACAGCGCCGCCCGGAGCCTGGTCACCCGGCGGTCCCAGACGCTCGGCGTGGTCTGCTTCGACACCACGCACCACGGGCCGGCGTCGATGCTCAACGGCATCGTGCACGCCACCGAGGAGGCGGGATACGCCGTTAGCGTGGCGAGCCTGCGCCGCCTGACGGCCGACGCCGCGACGCAGGCCGTCCAGCGCCTGGTCCACCAGTCGGTGGAGGGGCTGGTCCTGATCGCACCGCAGGCCGTGGAGGCGATGGCGTTCGTCCGGGCGCTGCCCACCACCCTCGCGGTCGTCGCGGTGGAGAACGCGCTGCCGACCGTCACGAGCGTCTCGGTCGACCAGGTGCTGGGCGCCCGGCTGGCCACCGAGCACCTGCTGTCCCTGGGCCACGAGACGGTCCACCACGTCCGGGGGCCCGCCGACTGGAGCGAGGCGAACGGGCGGGTCGAGGGCTGGATGACCGCCCTGGAGGCGAACGGCCGGCCGGTGCCCCGGGAACTCGCCGGCGACTGGAGCGCCGCGTCCGGCTACGCCGCCGGCCGCAAGCTCGCCCGCGACCCCCGGGTCACCGCCGTCTTCGCGGCGAACGACTCGATGGCCCTGGGCGTGCTGCGGGCCCTGCTGGAGGCGGGGGTGCGGGTGCCGGAGGACGTCAGCGTGGTGGGTTTCGACGACTTCCCCGAGGCGGCGTACGTGACCCCGCCGCTGACCACCGTGAGCCAGCCGTTCCGCGAGGTCGGGCGGCAGAGCATCGAGATCCTGCTGGGCGAGGTCGAGGGCGGTGCGGCGCGCGGCGCGTCGGCCGTCATCCCCCCGGAGTTGGTGGTCCGCGCCAGCACGGCGGCCCGGCGGCGGTGAGGCACCGGCGGGAACGCCGCCCGCAACCTACCAGAAACATTGTCTTTTTGCGCTCTTGACGTCGCTCTCGTTAGCGCTAACATCGATCGTGACCTCGTTCACAGCCGCGCTATCTCCCCTTTCCCCGCCGCTACCCGCGCACCGCACCGCGTCGGCCACCCACCGGCGAGGCGCCGCCGGATCCACACCGCACACCGTCCGCCCGGCTGGCCGCTTCGCCCCGGCCGACCGCCACCACGGTGGACGTCGACTCGACCACGCTCAGCGCCGCCACCGATCAGCCGCCATCCGCTCGGTCAGCCGACCTCCGCTCGGCCCGCTGGTACGACCACCGGCACGCACCAGCGCCGACGCGATCGCCCCGCTCGGCACCACGCCCCACCGCCGGACACGCCCTCGGTCAACCGGGACCGCGCCGCGGCTCCGTCCCCCCGACGAACCCCTAGGAGAGCAGCATGAGGAGAACCCTGGGTAGACGTACCGCCCTGCGTTCGCTGGCCGGAGCCCTGGCGGCGGTCCTGACCCTGGGCGTGACGGCGTGCACCGGCGACGACCCGGGCGGCCCGGGGGTGGCCGAGGCGGGGCCCGAGGGGGTCGACGACGGCAGCGAACTCACCATGTGGACCCGCGCGCCGCTGGAGAAGCAGGCCAAGCTCCTCGTCGACGCCTACAACGCCAGCCACCAGAACACGGTCAAGCTCACCGTCGTGCCCAACGACGACTACGTCGCGAAGGTCGGTGCGGCGGCCGGGTCGGGCGGCCTGCCGGACCTCTTCGCCGCCGACATCGTCTACGTGCCGAACTGGGTACGGCAGGGGCTGTTCCAGGATCTCAGTACGAACGTCGACGGCCTCAGCTTCAAGGACTCCATCAACAAGGGACACCTGTCGGCCGGCACGATGGACGGCAAGCCGCACGTGCTGCCCTTCGTGCTGGACCTGTCCATGCTGTTCTGGAACAAGCAGCTCTTCCGGGACGCCGGCCTGGACCCGGAGCGGGCGCCGGCGACGCTCGGCGAGTACGCCGCCGCCGCCAAGGCGATCCAGGCCACGAAGAAGGCCGGTGTCTACGGCACGGCGGCCGGCCTGAACTGCGGCGGCTGCCTCGTCTTCACCTGGTTCCCCACCATCTGGGCCGGCGGCGGCGCGGTGCTCAGCGAGGACGGCACCGAGGCCAAGCTCGCCGACGAGACCGCGCAGCGGGTCTACCGCACCTGGCGGGACCTGTGGCAGTCCGGCGCCGTCCTGCCCGCCTCGGCGGGCGAGACGGGTCCGACCTGGACCGCCGCCTTCACCGAGGGCAAGGTCGGCCTGATGTTCTACCCGGCGACGCTGCTCTCCTCCACGCCGTTCGACGTCGGGGTCGCCGGCATCCCCGGCCCCGACGGCGGTGCCTCCACCTTCGTCGGTGGCGACGGCATCGGGGTGTCGAAGGACTCGAAGAAGTCCGCGCAGGCCTGGAACTTCCTGAGCTGGATGATGTCCGAGCAGGCCCAGGTGGAGGTGCTGGCGAAGAACAAGGACGTGGTGTCGCGCTCCGACCTGGCGAACAACAGGTACGCGGCCCAGGACCCGCGCCTGGTGACCATCAACGAGGTGGCCGGCCAGGGCGACACCCCCGTCGCGGTGAACTTCCAACAGGCGTTCAACGCGCCGGGCAGCCCGTGGCTGACTCTCGTACGCAACCAGGTGCTGACCGGCAACGGCGACCTCGGCAAGGACAACGCCGAGATCACCGGCGTCCTCCGGCAGTAGCCGCCGCGTCGCGGGCGGGTGCCGACCCCCGGGTCCGCCGAGCCGACACACGCCCGCCACCGGAACCGGTACGCCACCCGCCACCCGCCGACCCGACGAGAGGTTCCCATGGACGTCAGAGCGCCGTCTCACCCCTTGCGGGCGGCGATGCGGGGCCGGGCCCGACCCCGTGGCCGTCGCGCCCTGCTGGGCTGGCTCTACGCGACACCCACGGCGGTGTTCGTGGTGGCGCTGTTCGCGCTCCCGCTGCTGCTCGTGCTCAAGATGGCGGTGTCCCGGTGGCCGCTGCTCGCCGGCGACCAGGGCGTCAACGCCCCCGACAACTTCGTGAAGGCGGTCGACCACCGCTTCTTCACCGACTCGGTGGTGTTCACCGTCAAGTACACGGTGCTCGCCACGGTCCTGCTGCTGGCGCTCGGGTTGGGGCTGGCGCTGCTCGTGCAGGAGTCGAGCCGGTGGAACACCCTGCTCCGGGCGTCCTTCCTGATCCCCAGCGCGCTCGGCCTGGCGTCGGCCTCCCTGCTGTTCTACGTCCTCTACTCCCCGTACGCGAGCCCGCTGGCGCCGGTGATGGAGCGCCTGGGTCTCACCTTCCTCGACTCCCCCACCGCGGCGCTGGTCTCGACGACCTTCCTCATCGTGTGGCGCTACGCCGGCTTCTACATGGTGCTCATGCTCGTCGGCCTGCAGGGGATCCCGGCCGACGTCTACGAGGCCGCCCGCACCGACGGCGCCACCCGGTGGCAGACCTTCCGGAAGGTCACCCTGCCGCTGCTGCGCCCGACGCTGGCCCTGACCACCGTGCTCTGCGTGACCGGCTCCCTGCTCGCCTTCGAGCAGTTCTACATCCTCACCAAGGGCGGCCCGGACAACAGCACGGTCACCGTCGTCCAGCTCATCTACCTGGTGGCGTTCCAGGGCCAGAACGACCTCGGCGTGGCGGCGGCCCTGTCGGTGATCGTGCTGGTCGCCCTGGTCCTCGTCAACGCACTGCAACTGCGCGCCTTCCGGTCCGAGGAGAGCTGAGGCGATGTCCGTCGTGTCCCGTTCCACCGCCACCCCGGGCAGCGCGGCCCCTCCGCCGTCCGACGCCGCCCCGTCCCGCCCGCGCCGGTCACGCGGGGTCACCGTCGCCGGCATCGCGCTGCGGACGCCGTACTGGGTGCTGACCGGGTCGGTGGGGTTGATCTTCCTGGCCCCGCTGCTGTGGACGGCGGTCGCCTCGGTCTCCCCGCAGGCCGGCACGAACCAGGTGGACGGCTGGGGGTTCGGCAACTACGCGACCCTGGCCAGCTACCAGGCCGGCGTGTGGCGCTACCTCGCGAACTCGGCGTTCGTGTCGCTGCTGACGGTGACGCTGACCCTGCTGATCTCGTTCCTCGGGGGCTACGCGTTCGCGCGGTTCCGCTTCCCGGGCCGCAACGTCCTGTTCATGCTCACGCTCGCCATCCTCATGGTCCCGTACGCGACGCTGCTGATCCCGCTCTACGTGCTGCTCACCGAGGTCGGGTTGCAGAACTCCCTGGTCGGGGTGGCCCTCGTGCTGACGATGTTCCAGCTTCCCTTCGCCACCTTCCTGATGCGGATCTCCTTCGAGGCGGTGCCGAGGGAACTCGACGAGGCCGCGATGGTCGACGGGTGTTCGTCGTTCACCGCGCTGTGGCGGGTGCTGCTGCCGGCGGTGAAGCCGGGCCTGATCACCGTCGGGCTGTTCGCCTTCCTCGCCGCGTGGAACGACTTCATGGCGCCGCTGATCCTCATCAACGACACCGAGCGGATGACGCTGCCGCTCGCCGTGTCCAACCTGCGCGGCCAGGTGCAGGGGGTCGTCGACTACGGGGCGACCGAGGCCGGCGTCGTCGTGCTCGCCCTGCCGTGCATCGTGCTGTTCCTGCTCCTGCAACGCCACTACATGCGCGGATTCATGTCCGGCGCGCTGAAAGGATGACCATGAGCGGCATCGCACCCACGGCCACGCCGGTCCTGCCGATCCGGGGGCGGCTGCGGCCGGTCGGGCTGGGCGACGTCCGGATCACCGGCGGCTTCTGGGCCGAGCGCCAGTCGGTCAACGCCGTGGCGAGCCTCCCGCACATCGAGCACTGGCTCGAGCGGGAGGGCTGGATCCGCAACTTCGACCTGGCCGCGCGGGGCGACCTCGCCGGCGAGCGCCGGGGACGGGAGTTCGCCGACTCCGAGGTGTACAAGTTCCTGGAGGCGGTGGCGTGGGAGATCGGCCGGGGCGGTGATCCGGGGCTGGAGTCCCGGTTCCGGTCCGTCGTGCGCCGGGTGGCCGCGGCGCAGGAGCCCGACGGGTACCTCAACACCCGGTTCGGTGGCCGGGGGCAGGCGCCCCGCTGGTCCGACCTGGAATGGGGCCACGAGCTGTACTGCGTCGGCCACCTGCTCCAGGCCGCGGTGGCCCGGGCCCGGACCCGGCCGGGCGCGGACGACGGGCTGGTCGAGGTGGCCCGCCGGGCCGCCGACAACGTGTGCGAGACGTTCGGGCCCGACGGCGTGACCGGGCTGTGCGGGCACCCGGAGATCGAGACCGCGCTGGTGGAGTTCGCCCGGGTGACCGGGGACGACCGGTACCTGGCGCAGGCCGCGCTCTTCGTCGACCGTCGGGGCCACGGCCTGCTCGGCGACGTGGAGTTCGGCCGGCAGTACTTCCAGGACGAGCGTCCCGTCCGGGCGGCCACCGTGCTGCGGGGCCACGCCGTGCGGGCGAACTACCTCGCCGCCGGGGCCGTCGACGTCGCCGTCGAACTGAAGGACGCCGCGCTGCTGGAGGCGGTGCGCACCCAGTGGCGCGCCACGGTGGCCCGCCGCACGTACGTCACCGGTGGGCAGGGCTCCCGCCACCAGGACGAGGCGTTCGGCGACGACTGGGTGCTGCCGGCCGACCGGGCCTACTCCGAGACCTGTGCCGGGATCGGCTCGGTGATGCTCGCGTGGCGGCTGCTGCTCGCCGACGGGGACGTCCGCTACGCGGACCTCATCGAGCGCACCCTGTTCAACGTGGTGGCGACCTCGTCGTCGACGGACGGACGGGCCTTCTTCTACACCAACACCCTGCACCGGCGGGAGATCGGCAGCGTGCCCGACGCCGACCGGCCCAGTCTGCGGGCGGCGGCGTCGCTGCGGGCGCCCTGGTTCGAGGTGTCCTGCTGCCCGACCAACGTCGCCCGGACCCTGGCCAGCCTGGCGGCGTACGTGGCCACGGCCGACGACGAGGGTCTCCAGGTGCACCAGTACCTGCCCGGCACCATCGCGCACCGGCTCGCCGACGGGCCCGACCTGCGGGTGACGGTGCTGACCGGGTACCCGCACGACGGGGTGGTCCGGGTGCGGGTCGACAGCGACGACGACCGGCCCTGGTCGCTGTCGGTACGGGTTCCGGGGTGGGCCACCCGGGGCGCGACGGTGACCGTCGACGCCGGTACCCGGCCGGTCGGGCCCGGGACGGTCACCGAGCGACGGGTCTGGCGACGGGGGGACGAGGTCGTCCTGCGCCTGCCGATGACGCCCCGGTTCACGTACCCGGATCCGCGCATCGACGCGGTCCGGGGCTGCGTCGCGGTCGAGCGCGGCCCGGTCGTGCTCGCCCTGGAGTCGGTGGACGTCGCGGGCGGCGGGAGCGTCGACGACCTCCGCGTCGACACCCGCCAGCCGCCCCGCGTGGTCGACGGCCGGGTGACCGTGCGCTGCCGGCGGATCCGGCCCCGCGAGGACGAGTGGCCCTACCGGGGCACCCCGGCCCCGCCGGACCCGGTGGACGCCGACCTCGACGAGGTGGCGCTGGTGGCGTACCACGCGTGGGCCAACCGGGGGCCCTCGACGATGCGGGTCTGGCTGCCGACGACCGACTGACCGCCGCCGGCCGGAGGGGCGGACGGCACCGCCACATGTTAACGCTCACAGATGGGAACGGGCAGCTCGGCCCGGCCCGGGCCGCGCGAGTCACCACCCCCGAGGTGCCCGGCCGGTGACCCCACACCCACCCCGGCACCACCACCACAAGGAGGGACCATGAGCCGTAGACGCGTGAGGAGGGCACCCCTGTGGGTCGCCCTGGCCGCGCTGGTGGCGGGCGGAGCGGTCGGCGTACCGTCACCGGCCCACGCCGCCAGCCCGGTCCTGCCGGGCAACGAGGGTGACGTCGGGGTCCACACCAACGGCCAGAGCCACGCCATGGACATCGGGGACCCGGTCTACAGCACCGTCGGCGACGTCGTCGCGCAGCTCGAACCCGGCGTGCCGTTCACCGCGGGCAACATGCACCAGTCCATCTTCGACGCCGACCTGGCCGCCGGCGGCACGGACTACTACCTCGACCGGGTGCTGGGCGTGCCCGGCACCCTCGGGTCGGCGGTGCTGATGACCCGGGGTCGCTCGCTGTACATGCGGGGCGCGAGCAACGCCACCTTCACCACCATGGGCTTCGCCGGCAACGCGCACGTCGGCGGCCCCAACAACCTGGGCAACCTGTACACCGTCACGGTCCCCGGGCAGACCGTCACCGAGGTCCCCGCGCACCGGTTCAACGCGCCGAGCCACGCCCGGAGCCGGTACACGATCGGCGCCACCGGGGTCACCGCCGACCTGACCAAGTTCATCACCCACGACAACGTCGCGGTCACCGCCGTCACCTTCACCAACCCCGGCGGGTCGGCGACGACCCTCACCGTCCGCGCCGCGTCGCCGCTGGCCACCCGGGCCGGGCCGGGGACGGCCGCGCTGACCGGCACCCGCACCGTCACCAGCGGCGCCAACAACGGCACCGTCGACACGCCGTGGGACACCGTCACGGTCGACCTCACCGGCGCCGGCTTCACCCGCACCGGCACCACCCTCGACCGGGAGATCACCGTGCCCGGCGGCGGCTCGGTGGCGCTGTCGGTCGTCGGCGCCGTCTCCTCGGCCACCCTGCCGCAGACCGTGGAGAGCTTCCGGGAGTACGCCGGGAGGTCGCCGGCCGAGGCGGTGCGGACCGGCATCACCGAGTTCAACCGCCGCTGGGCCCAGGACGTCCCCTACATCGACGTCCCCGACCCGGCGCTGGAGAAGGCCATCGTGTACCGCTGGTGGGGCGAGCGGTACAACACGCTCGACGCCAACGCGCCCGGCCACGTCTACCAGTACCCGACGACGATCGAGGGGATCCACCTCTACCAGAACGCCGTCGCGCTGACCCAGCCGATGCACCTGCAGGACACCAAGTGGCTGCGCACCCCCTACCTGCCGTACGGGCAGATTCTCAACATCGGCGAGCTGTCCGGCTCGTCGGCCTTCCTGAACAGCCCGGGGCACACGAGCTGGAACAACCACTACTCGCAGTACCTCGGCACCGCCGGGCTGGAGGCGTACCAGGTGCACGGCGGCGGCCGGGAGATCGCCCGCCGGTTCGCCACGTACTTCGAGGGCGACGGGATCGGCCAGCTCGAACACTACGACGGCAACGACGACAAGCTGATCGCCTACGACACCAACTACATGCCGGGCAACGACTCCGACGCCATCACCTTCGGCTTCCCGAAGGCCAACGCCGGGGCGCCCGGCGCGCGGACCATCGAACGGCCCGAGTCGGCGTACGTGTGGGGCGCCTTCGACGCCGCCCGGCAGCTCTACCAGGTCTCCGGCGCAGACCAGGCCAAGGTCGACGAGATGGCGGCCACCGCCGACGAGATCCGGGCCGCGATCCTCGGCCGGCTGTGGAGCCCCGACCTGCGGATGTTCCTGGCCGGCACGTCGCACGGGGCCACCAGCGCGGCCAGCTCGAACGGGCGGGCCAACCCGCTGCCCGCCTCGGCCCGGCACCTGATCCCGGCCAAGGAGTCGAACCTGTACGACATCTACGCCCAGAACCTCATCCCCACCGACCAGTGGCAGGAGTACGTCGACGGGTTCCGCTTCCTGACCTACGGCGACAACTTCCCGATCTTCCCGTTCTACACGGCCAACCAGTACGACCGGGCGGCCTACGGGATCGGCGGCTCCAACAACTTCTCCAACATCAACTTCACCGTGCAGTACCGGGGCGTCCGCTCGGCGCTGCGCCACTACGACCCGGAACAGAAGTACCTCGACCCGGCGTACGCCAAGCGGCTGCTGGACTGGATGGCCTGGAGCATCTACCCGGGCGGTGACCTGCGGGCCCCGAACCAGGCGGAGTACTACTCCAACTGGAACCCGACCACGAGGACCTACAACCGCAACAACCCGAACCACATCATGCTCGGCAACATGAACTACATCTTCGTCGAGGACATGGCGGGTCTCCAGCCGCGTTCCGACGACACGATCGAGCTGTGGCCGATCGCGTTCGGCTACGACCACTTCATGGTCAACAACCTGCGGTACCACGGGCAGGACGTCACCATCGTCTGGGACCCCGACGGCAGCCGGTACGGCCTGGGCGCGGGCTACAGCCTGTTCCTCAACGGGGAGAAGAAGGTCAGCACCGACAAGCTCGGCCCGCTCACCTACGACCCGAACACCAACCAGGTACGGGCCGCCGAGGGCCTGACCGTCACCTTCACCGCGACCACCGGGGCGGACTTCCCGAGCGCGGTGCAGACCCCGATCTCCGACGACCGCGTCGTCGAGTACCTCAGGACGGCCGGGATCGACCTCACCGAGGACGCGCCGAACCTGGCGACCGGCGCGCAGCTCAGCTCGTCGTACACCCAGCAGGCCGCCCGGCCCACGCCGTGGCGGCAGTTCCACACGCCCGGCTGGAGCAGCACCTCGATGAACCACACCCCCGGGGCGATCAGCCAGACCGAACGGCCGGTGTCGCTGGCGGCCGTGACCGACGGCGGCACCGCCAACGAGCCGTACTGGGGCAACCACGGCACGACCGACCGCGCCGGTCACGTCGAGCTGGACCTGGGCTCGGCCCGGTCCTTCGACAACGTCAAGGTGTACTTCGTCAGCGACCGCCAGGCCGGCGGCTACCGCGAGCCCGCGCGCTGGTGGGTCCAGGTGCCCGACGGCGACGGCGGCTGGAAGGCGGTACCGGGCCAGTCCAAGGACCCGACCGTCCCGGCGGCGAAGTTCAACGAGGCGCTCTTCGAGCCCGTGACGTCGGACAAGCTGCGGATCGCGTTCACCAACAGCCCGACCCTGTTCACCGCGATCAGCGAGATCCAGGTGTTCGCCTCCGGGCGGGACGCCCCGCCCGTGGCCAACGAGGCGCCCGTCGTCACCGCCGCGCGCGACGGCTCGGCGGACGGCAACCTGTCCACCCGGCTGGTCGCCACCGCCACCGACGACGGCATCCCCTACGACAACGAGCTGACCGTCGGCTGGGAGACCGTCTCGACGCCACCGGGCGCGGGCGTCATCGTCGCCGACCCGACGGCCCTGACGACCCGGGTGACCGGCACGGTCGCCGGCGACTACGTGTTCCGGTTCGTCGCCGACGACGGCGAGAAGCGTGCCACGGCGACCGTGGCGGTGACCCTCACCGCGCGGGACGTCGTGGCCGAGTTCGGCTCCTCCGCGACGGTCACCACCAGCGGCACCACGTCGTGGGAGAACCACCAGCGGGTCACCGACCCCAGCACCCCGAGCACCTCGAACCCGGGCTCCGGGAACGGCTGGGGCACCTGGAACCTGCCGCAGAACGGCACCAGCACCGAGCGCGAGGCGTGGCTCCAGTACCGGTGGACCGCGCCGGTGCGGCTGTCGTCGACCGACATCTACTGGTACGACGACAACGGCGGCACCCGCCGGCCCACCGCCACCACGTACGTCATCGAGACCTCGGCGGACGGCACCACCTGGCGGCCGGTCACGCTGACCGACGGCTCGACGTACGCCGACGGGCTGGCCACCAACGCCTACAACCGCTTCGGGTTCGAGCCGGTCACCACCAGCCACCTGCGCGTGCGCATCTGGGGCGTGCAGGGCACCGGTGCGGGTACCGGCGTGCTGCGCTGGCGGGCCAACGGCGAGACCGTCGACTCGGTGCGCTCGCCGGTGCTCATCCGCACCGCCGTGGGTCAGGTGCCCACCCTGCCGCGCGCGCTCGACGCGGTCTACGCCAGCGGCGCGCGGGGCACCGTCGCGTTCACCTGGCAGCAGATCACGCCGGACATGGTCGCGGAGCCGAACGTCGACCCGTTCGTGGTCCACGGCACGAACGACGCGTACGGCCTGATCGCCGAGGCCCGGATCTACGTGCGGCCCGAGGTGTCGACCGGTGGCATCTCGATCCAGGGCGCCGAGACGTTCGAGCAGCGTGTCGAGGTGGGTGAGCTGCCGTACCTGCCCGACAAGGTGGCGGTCTCCTACAACGACGGGTCCCGGGACAACCAGGCCATCGGGGTCGACTGGGACTTCGACGAGGACCTCGTCCGAACCCCGGGCCGGCACACCGTCATCGGTGATCTGGTCCTGCCCGACTACGTCAGCGAGGCCGGCGCCACCCGGACCACGCTGACCCTCACCGTGGGCGACGTCCCGCAGACCCCGACCTTCGACGTCGAGGTCCAGGCCCACCCCCGGTGCGTCGGCCCGACCGCGTACGTCGCGGTCACCGCCCGCAACGCCGACGACGGGCCGCTGACCGTCGGGCTGAGCACGCCGTACGGCTCCCGCACGGTGACCGGCGTCGCCCCGGGCCAGGCCGCGTACCAGGCGTTCACCACCCGCGCCACGGCGGTGCCGGCGGGGACCGCGACGGTGACGGTCACCGGAGACGTCGACGGCGAGCCGGTGACCGCGCGGGTCGCGGCACCGTTCGGCGCGCTCGACTGCGGCTGACCCCGCCGCCACCGTGGCCGGCCGGGACGTGACCACCGCCCACCCCGCGCACCATCCCGGCCTCACCTGCGCCGGCTGACCCGACGACACCCACCGGAGCCGCACATGACCATCCGCACCACCTCCCGCCTGCTGGCCGTCGGCGCCCTGCTCGCCTCGGCGCTGGCCCTGCCGTCGCCCGCCGTGGCCGACCCCGGCGGCGGCACCAACGTGCGGGTGACGGTCGACATCGAGGAGATCAGGGAGCCGGGCGTGCTCGCCCTGTCCATCGCCGGCGACTCCGTCGCGCTCGCCGAGGACGGCTCGACCCTGCTGGTCCGCCAGTTCGTCGGCACCCTGCCGACGGTCACCATCACCGACACCCGCGCCGCCGACGAGGTGCCCGAGGGGGCGGCCTGGGCCGTGCTCGGCAGCGCGACCAGCTTCGTCGGCGCCGCCGGCCAGGCACCGATCACCGCCGGCCACCTCGGCTGGCGGCCCCGGCTGGTCGACGGCGGCAGCACCGGCCTGGTCACCGAGGGCGAGGAGGTGGTGACCGTCCTCGACGAGCCCACCCAGCCCGGCAACAACGTGGGCCTGGTCGACCAGGAGCTGCTGGTCTCGACGTTCGACTCCACGGCGGTCGCCACCGACTCGTACTCCGTCGACGCCGGCCTGTACCTGCGGACCCCGGCGGACGTCGCCGCCGGCTCGTACACCTCGACCCTGACCCTGTCCCTGTTCGAGTGACGCACGCCGTGGGGGTCGGCCCCGGCGGCCCCCACCCCGCTCCCACCCCGCAAAAGGACATCGCCATGATCCGAACCCTGCCGCGGCTGCTCGCCGTGCTGGCCGTGCTGCTCGCCACCGTGCCGAGCGCGCCCACCGCCGCCCTGGCGGAACCGACGCTCACCTGGGCGGTCCAACCGGCCGACCGCGACGGCCCGGACGGCCGCCGGTGGATCGAGCGCACCCTCGACCCGGGGCAGGTCGTGACCGAGCACCTGGCCGTACGCAACTTCAGCGACGCCGCCGTGGTCTTCGCCCTGAAGGCGGCCGACGGCTACCTCACCGACAAGGGACGCTTCACCATGCTTCCGTCCCACCAGCCGTCGGTGGCCGGCGGCACCTGGATCAAGGTACGGGAGACGGTCACCGTCGGGGCCCGGCAGACGCTGGTGGTGCCGTTCACCATCACCGTGCCCCCGGACGCCACCCCCGGGGACCACCCGGCGGGCATCGCGGCGACGGTCACCAGCAGCGGCGGTACGGTCGCCGTCGAGAGCCGGGTCGGCTTCCGGGTCATGCTGCGCGCCAGCGGCGCGATCACCGCGAGCCTGGCGGTCGGCGACCCGGACGCCACGTACCGGCCCTCGTGGAACCCGTTCGCGGCCGGGACGATGCGCGTGCGGTACACGGCCACGAACGACGGCACGGTGGCCGCGACCGGGCGCGGGCGGGTGACCGTCTCGGGTCCGTTCGGGCTGGCCCGGCGGGACGGCGTCGCCGACGTCGACCAGACGCTGCCGCGCGGCAGCCGGGCCGTCGACGTCCGGGTCCCCGGAGTCTGGGCGGTGGGTCCACTGCGGACGGCCGTCGACGTCTCCCCGGCCGTCGACGGCGACGCTCCGGCCGGCGCCGACCTGCGGCCGACGACGGCCACCGTCACGGTCTGGGCGCTGCCCTGGCCCCAACTGGCCCTCGCGGTCGGCCTGGCCGGGCTCGTCCTCGCCTACCGCAGCGTCGTCCGGCGACGCCGGCGGCGACTCGCGCGGCTGCTCGCCCAGGCCCGGGCGGAGGGCCGGGCGGAGACCCGGGTCTCCACCCTCGCCGGCAGCCCGCCCCGGGACTCGTGAGGCACCGCGCCCGGCCGGCTCCGACGCGGACGGCCGGGCCGGGACCACACGGACAGCCGGGTCGGGGGCGACGTGGACGGCTCAGGCCGGGGAGCGTCGAGCCCGGCCCGGCCCGCCGATGACCTGCGGCACACTCGACGTGCGGGCCGACCACGCCAGGTCCCGTCCCGGGCGGTCACCGCCGCGTGAGGGCGCCGCCGTGCTGTGCCGGACCACGAGATCGGGCACCAGCAGGTCGTGCCGGGGGGTCGCGGTCTCCGCGCAAGGGTCGATCCGCTCCAGCAACAGCCGCAGACTGCGCCGGCCGAGCTCGGCGAAGTCCTGCCGCACCGACGTCAAGGGGGGCAGGAAGTGCGCGGCGTCGGGGGTACCGTCGAACCCCACCACGCTGACGTCGTCCGGGACCCGCCGGCCGGCCTCGTGCATCGCGCGCAGGAGACCGAGGGCGAGCTGGTCGCTGGCGCAGAAGACGGCCGTGACCGCCGGGTCACGGGCCAGCCACCGGCCCCGCTCGTACCCGGTCCGGGCGTCCCAGTCGCCGGGCACCACCGCCGGCACCGGCGCGCCGGCTGCCAGCAGCGCCTCCCGCCAGCCGCGCAGCCGCTCGCCCGCCTCCGGCCACTGCGTCGGCCCGGCCACGTGGTGGACGGTGGGGTGCCCCTGCCGGAGCAGGTGCCGGGTGGCGAGCAGGGCGCCGGTGACGTTGTCGATCCGTGCGCTCGGGACCGCGTGGCGTCCGCCGCCCACGGTCACACAGGCGGGTCCGGCCGGCAGGTCGGCCAGCGCGTCGGCCATCGCGGGTTTGGGGGCGATGGCGATGATCCCCTCGACCGACTGCCGGCTCAGCCAGTCGACCGCCTCGAGCACGGACCGGCGGTCCAGGTGACGGACGCTGGCGACGCTGACGAAGTAGCCGGCGGCCCGGGCCGCGCCCTCGATGGCGTACAGCATGGAGGTGGGCCCGTACAGCGGGCTCTCGTAGCCGACGATGCCGAGGGTGCCGGACCGGCGGGTGACCAGGGCGCGCGCCGCGGGGTTGCGGTGGTAGTCCAGCTGCCGCATCGCGGCCAGCACCCGCGCCCGGGTGTCGTCCGCGACGTGCGGGTGGTCGTTGATCACCCGGGACACGGTCTGCGCCGACACCCCGGCGAGTTCGGCGACGTCACGCATGACCGACCGGCCGGGACGGCCGGTCGGCGGGTCGGCGCGGGCCGGGGCGGCCTGGTCCCCTGCTGGTGCACCGGTCGACGCCCGGCCGTCCTGCTCGCTCACACCCTGTGGCCTCCTCGCGCCAGGAGGGCTCCGCGACGACGGTGACCGTGCACCGTGGAGCCGGTGGTCCGGGTCCGGACCTCGACGGGGTCGCTGGTCCTGGCCTCCGACAATGACGTCCGAAAACGTTTTCGGCAAGTCCTGTCGACGCCCGCTCCTCCGGCCGGGCGTCCTCCTGCCCGGCGACCCGCCGGCACGACGCCCGCCGGTGGCGGCGGGCAGCGGGCGGGTCAGCGGGTGCCGACCACGACGATCTCGCCCGGCCGGGCCGCCGCGAGCACGGCCGCGCAGCGGTCGAGGGCGACTCCGACCAGGGTCGGGGCGTCCCCACCGAGCAGTTCGCTGGTCGGGGCCGGACCGGAGACCACCGCAGCGCAGCAGGTCACCCGGCCGGCGGCGCGGAACGCCGGGTCCGGGCCGGCCGCACCCGCCGCCTGGCGGACCGCGGTCGCGGCGTGCTGGGCCCGCCGGCCCCCGGGATCGTCGGGGAAGAGCGCCACCACGGTGCCACCCAGGACGAGCGCCAGCCGCCCCGCGGCGTGCTCGACGTGCCGGCTGATCCCGCCGACCCAGCCGTCACGCAGTGCGGCCTCCTCCTCCGGGCCGGCGGCGACCTCGGCGAAGCCCCGCAGCCGGAACATGAGCACGCTCGCGTCCTGCGGGCCGGGGTCGGCCGGCCGGCCCACCACCGGGTCCGCCAGCGAGCGCCACAGCGCCTGCAACTCGGGCCCCGGGTCGATACCCCAACTGTCGGCCAGGGTGCCGCGCAACTGGTCGTAGACGGCCCGCGCCTCACCGGGCCGGCCGGCGTCCCGCAGCGCCTGCATGAGGATGAGGTGCAGGCGTTCCCGGAGCGGTTCGGCGACGACGAGCCCCATCGCCTCGTCGATCACCTCGTCGAGACGGCCCGCCGCCCGGTCGGCGTCCAGCCGGTCCTCCAGCAGCGTCAGCCGCTCCTCGACCAGGGCCGCGAACTCCGGCCAGGCCGGGTCGGCCGCCGGCCGGCCCTGCCACAGCCCCAGGGCCCGACGCATCAGCACCGCCGCCTCGGCCGGCCGCCCGGCCCGCGCCGCCGCCCGGCCGTGCGCGGCGAGCCGCCGGGCCACGAGCAGGTCGACCGCGTCCGGCGCGACCGCCAGTTCGGCGTACGCGTCGGTCACCACCAGGCGCCAGCCGGGGCCGTCCGGCAGGCGGGCCCGCAGCCCGGAGGCCAGGTTGCGCAGGGTCAGCCCGGCCCGGCGCGGCGGCCGGCCGGTCCAGATCCGGTCGACCAGGTCGGCGGTGGCGACCGGCCGGTTCGGGTGCAGGGCGAGCGCGGTGAGCAGCGCCCGCCGTGTCCGGCCGGGAACCTTGACCGGCCGACCGCCCACCAGCACCTCCAGCGGCCGGAGCACGGCGACGAAGACGGCGGGCTCCCCGGCCCCGACCGGCGGTCGTACGACGTCCACCTCGGACTCCCCCTCGCGGCTGCGGACCGGCCCGGCGGTACGTCCCGTACCGCCCCGGTTCCGACGCCCGATCGACGCATCCCGGTGGACAGCCTGTCACGCCCCGGTCGCACTGTGGAAGGGTCGCGCGCCCGCGATGGTCGGCGGGGCCGGCCCGACGGCCGGGCGGCAGAGCCGACGTTAGCCGTTAAGTGAGCCGGTGTTAGCTACCCGGGCAAGGATGCGCCAAGGGGTATCACGGGGGCGCTGACGGCTGTCCGGGGGGCTCGTGGGCAACGCGACGAGGGGTGTCGGCCACGCACCGTTCCCGACCGCGCCCGGCCGTCGGCGGCCCGCTGCGGCACCGGTCTCCGCCCGGCCCGGCCCACCGCCCGGGAGCGGACGACGGACCTGCCGCACCCTCCCCACCGACGGGCCCGCGTCGGACGGTCGACGTCGCCCGTCACACCCACCTCCCACCCGCCGTCCGTACCGACCCGCCCGACCCGCTCACCGGCCCGCCACACCGGGTCGAACAGCGGGCGGCGTCGCGGATGACTGGAGGGGGACAGAAGGATGGCCATGCCGGCACGACCTCCCACCGTGGAACTGCGGCTGCTCGGCCCGGTCGAGGTCCGCGTCCACGGCACACCGGTGGAGTTGCCCGGTCGTCGGCGGCGCGCCCTGCTCGCGCTCCTCGCGCTGCACGCCGGCCGGCCGCTGGCCCTCGGCGTCCTGCTGGAGCGGATCTGGGGCCCGGAGCACCCGCCCACCGCCCTGGCGGCGCTGCGCAACTGCGTCTCCGCGCTCCGCAAGCTCCTGCCCGCCGGTGGTCCGGTCCGGCTGGCCACGGTCGACCAGGGCTACCGCCTCCAGGCCGACCGGGACACGGTGGACGTGGCGGCGCTGCGCCGGCTGCTGCCCCGGGCCCAACTCAAGCTCGGCGCGGGTGAGGCGCCGGAGGCGGCGACGCTGCTGGCCGCGGCCTCCCGGCTGTGGCGGGGCCCGGCCCTGGCGGACCTGCTCGACAGCTACGCCGACTGGCCGGAGGTCGCCGAGCTGGAGGAGCTGCGGCTGCGCACCATCGAGGAGCGTATCGACGCGGACCTCGCCCTCGGCCGGCACCGCGCGCTCGTCGCCGAACTGGCGGGGCTGGTCCGCGCCCACCCCGGGCGGGAACGGCTGTACCGCCAGCACATGACGGCGCTGTACCGGGCCAACCAGCAGGCGCACGCGATCACCGCGTACCACGACGCCCGCACCGCGCTGGTCCGGCACACCGGCCGGGAGTCCACCCTGGAGCTCGACGAGCTGTACCGGTCGATCCTGGAGCAGCGCGCGGACCTGCCGCCGCGCGTCGACGACGGGCCGCCGCCCGGCGCAGCCGGCCCGGTCGGCGGCCCCGTCACGGTGTCCCCCGTCCGGCCGGCCGGGCCGTCCGGTCGGCTGCGCCGGGTGACCCTGCTGTGCCTGCGGATGCCGACCGGCGACGAGGCCCGGCCGGCGCACACGCTGCCGGTCGTGCACGCGAACCTGCGCAACCTGGGCGGGCGGATCGAGTACGTGCTGGGGTCGACGGTGGTGGCCTCCTTCGGCCTGGTCTCCGGTCGCGGCGACACCGCCGGATTCGCGGTGTACGCCGCGCTGGCGGTGCGCGCCGCGGTGGCCGGCCGCCCCGGTTTCGCCGCCGCGGTGGTCACCGGCCCGGTCCTGGTCCGGGAGGCACCCGCGCCCGAGCCGACCCGTCCCCGGCTGGTCGGCCAGGTCATCGATGCCGGCATGGACCTGCTCGCGGCCACGCCCGACGGCATGGTCCGGGTGGACGACACCACCCGACGGGCGAGCCGACGGCTGATCCGGTACCTGCCGGACACCGCCGGGGTGGACGGTCCCGACCAGACGGCGGCGGACCGGGCCTGGACCGCCCGGGCGGCGCGGCTGCTGCCCCACGACCCGCACCGGCGCCGGGCCCGCCCCCTCGTCGGCCGGCAGGCCGAACTCGCCCTGCTCGCGGCGATCCTGGACCGCGTGCCCACGTCCCGCCGGCCGCACCTGGTCACCCTGGTCGGCCCGGCCGGGACCGGCAAGACCCGGCTCGCCCTGGCGACGGTCGCCGCCGCCCTGGCGCGGCTGCCCGCCCTCACCGGGTACGTCGCCCGGGTGGCCGACGGCGGCGACCCCCCGGTACGGCTGGAACGGCTGCCGGGGCCGCCCGGCCCCGACGCCGCACCGGCACCGCCCGGACGACGGGGCGGCCCGGCGGTACGGCAGGGCCTGCGGCACGTCGTGGCGGCCCTGCGGACCGTCACACCGCACGGCGCGGCGCCGGCGGCCGGCTGGCGGCAGGTGGTCCGGGACCTGCTCGGCGGGGCCACGGTGGTGATCGTCCTCGACGACCTGCACGACGCGCCGAACGAGGTGCTCGACGCGGTCACCGCCGTCACGGCGACGCCCGCCGCGCTACCGCTGCTGACCGTGGTGACCGCCCGCGAGCCGCTGTCGCGCCGCCGGCCGGACTGGGGGGCCGGCCTGCACAACGCCATCGTCATCCCGGTCCCGCCGCTGGCCCCGGCCGAGCCGCTGCGGCTGGTCCGCGACGTCGCCGCCGACGCCGAGGGCCCACCCGGGCCGCAGCACACCGGACCGGCCCGTGCCGAGCCGGGGAGCAGCCAGAGCCGGTGGAGCCGTTAACGACCGTCACCGCTGGCGTTATCCCCCGCCGAGATACTCGGCACCGGCTGACCGGGCCACCCGGGCGCCGGCGGCACCGACAGCGAGGAGGCTCCATGTCCGATCCTCTGGCCAGCGTCAACTCCAGCAGGTACCTGAAGACCGTGCCCGTGCGGGCGGAGCGGTCGACGTGGCTGGGCCGCAAGGACGGGTCCCCCGTCATGCTGCTGCCGACCATCGTCACGCCCGCGATCGTCACCGGGACGGTCAACGTGGCCACCCAGGTCGTCGCGCAGGTCACCGGCGTACGGCAGCCCGACCCGAACGCCACCGACCCCAGCAACCTGGCCTGACCGGCCGGTGCGGTGACCACCCGGTCGCCGCACACCCGGGCCCGCCCATCGACCGGGCGGGCCCGGGCCCTCTCCGCCCCCCGGCCGGACACCGGCCGCCGCACCTGGGAGCCGTCGCATGGGACTTGTCGCGCGGGCGCTGCGCCGCCTGCCCACGATCCGTCCGACCCGTGAGCAGACCCTGCTCACCACCGAGCGGATCGCCGCGGTGGGACAGCTTCTCTCCAGCGTCGAGTACCTGATGGAGCCGCGCAGCGAACTGCCCGGCCGGGCCAACGAGTGGGCCACCCTCCAGGCCACCCGGTTCACCTTCCGCTCGGGCGTGGCCCGGCGGATCGTCGGCGCGGTCGCCGACCGGCGGGTCGTCACCGGCCTGCACGTGCTCCGGGTCGGCGCCGCGCTGCTGCTGCTGGCCCCGACCGGCCGCCGGACCCGGTTCGCCGCCGGCTCCACGCTGGCCGTCACCAGCGCCCTGCTCTACCCGCACGAGTCGTACGGCAGCGACGGCAGCGACCAGGCGACCTTCGTCGCGCAGAGCGCCGCCGCGCTGGCCCGCGCGGTGCCGGACCGACCGGCGCTGGTCGACACGGCGCTGTGGTACGTGGCCGCCCAGGGCACCCTGTCGTACGCGGTCTCCGGCTGGGCCAAGCTGCTGGGCCCGCAGTGGCGCAACGGCGAGGCGCTGCCCGGGGTGCTGCGCACGTACACCTACGGCGACCGGCAGGCGTACCGGCTGGTGCGGCGGTACCCCCGCACCGCGCGGGTGCTCGGCGCGGCGGTCCTCGCCCTGGAGTGCCTGTTCCCGCTGGCGTACCTGGGCCGGGGCCGGGCCGCGCCGCTGTTCGTCGGGTCCGCCGCCGCCTTCCACGTGGTCAACGCGCGGCTGATGGGGCTGCACCGGTTCGTGCCGGCCTTCCTGGCGCTGCACCCGTCGGTGCTGTACACGGCCGGCCCCCGGCGGGCGGTCACCGCCAGCGGGCCGGAACGCCGCGACGACCTCTTCCCGCTGGTGCTCGCCGCCGGTGGGGTGGCGGCGGCGGCCGGCGCGTACCGGGCGCACCGGCGGCGGCGGGCGCTGGTGACCGCCGGCCGGCCGGGCGAGCAGCGGCTGACCACCAGCACCGGCAACGAGCTGACCTTCCACCGGTCGGGCCGGACCACGCCGGGCGCCCCGCTGGTCGTCGTCGAGGGCGGTCTCGCCGCGACGATCGAGCAGAACGTGTGGCTGGAGCGGGGGCTCGGCGAACGGTTCGCGGTGCTGTCCTACCAGCGGGCCGGTTACGGCAGCAGCCGGTACCGCTGGCCCGGCGAGTACCACCTGGACGTGGCCCTGCGCGACCTGACCGACCTGGTCGCCGACCAGGCCGGCGACCGCCCGGTGGTGGTGCTCGGGCACTCGCTCGGCGGGTACCTGGCCTGGCGGGCGGTGCCCCGCCTGACCGACCGCCTCGGGGACCGGGTGCGTGGCGTCGCGCTGCTCGACGCCACGCACCCGGACGAGCTGCTCCAGTCGGCGGCGCAGTACTCCGGGGCGCTCTTCCACGACCGGCACTTCGACGAGGTGGCGGTCTCGCTGCGCCTCGGCCTCGGCGTGCTGACCGAGCGCCCGGAGTTCGTCGACGACCTGCCCGCCGACGTCCGGGACCTGGTCCACGCCCAGTACGCCGACCCGGGCATGTGGGCCGCCGCCCGGCGGGAGTGGCGGGCGGTCCGGACGTTCTTCGGCCACCCGGACGCACGCCTGCGCCCGATCGACGTACCGGCGGTGGTGCTGACCGCCGAGCGCACCGCCACGCTCGACCCGGTGCAGGTCCGTCTGCACGACGAGATGGCGCAGGCGGCGACCTGGTCGCACCGGCACGTGGTGGCCGACACCAGCCACGACTCCGTCGTCGTGACGGCGGAGGGCGCCGCCCGCGCGGTGGACCTCGTCGCCGCCTTCGTCGACGCGGCGGTGGCGGCCCGGCCGGGCCGGGCCACGCCGGACGGGGAGCCGGTGGCGGCCGGGGAGCCGACGGACAGCGGCCCCCGGCTCGTCACCGCGCCCCGCCCGCCGATCCGCACCGCCTGAGGCGCAGAAAGAGATGAGACAGATGACCGGAGAGCACACCGCACCGGCCCGGCGGGGCCTGGTGACCGTCCTGGCGGCCGGCGCCTTCGCCGGTTGGTTCTGGGCCAGCGTCGCGGCGGCCCACCCGTCGGAGATGTTCAACCGGGTCCGCCGGCTCGACCGCAACGGCATCTTCCTGCCCAACTGGCGCTTCTTCGCCCCCCACCCGGCCTGTTTCGACTACGGGCTGATCTACCGGGTGGAGGAGCACGACGGCACGGTGTCGCCGTGGCGGTTCGTGATGGAGCCGGTCCACCGGACCTGGGCGCACACGGTCTGGTTCCCCACCCGACGTCGGTCCAAGGCCCTGTTCGACGTGGCCGCGGAGCTGCTCGTAGTCGGCCGCAAGCTCGCCGAGCGGGGTACCGTCACCGCCGAGGTGGTGGAGGCGCACCCGGCGTACACCGTCCTGCGGGACTTCACCGGGGCGGTGGTGCGCGAGCGGCAGCGCGGCGACGCCCCGCCCGCCGGGTTCCAGTTCGCGCTGATCGAGCACGCCGGCTACGACGAGCTCCAGGAGGAGCCCACGTACGTGCTGATCTCGTCGTTCGTCCCGCTGACGGAGCAGGCCCGGTGAGCGCGCCGCAGACCGTCCGCACCCGGCGCGGGGCGGGTTACGACGACCTCGCCGAGGTCTACGAGCGGTACGCCGGCGCCGCCGCCCGCGCCGTCTGGCGGCTCGGTGTCGGCGCGGAGCTGGCCACGCTGGCCCCCAGCAGCCCGCGCGTGCTGGACCTGGGCGCGGGCACCGGCATCGGCACGGGCGTGCTCACCGAGCTGGTGCCCGGGGCGGAGGTGACCTCGCTGGACCGGTCGGCGGAGATGCTGGCCCGGGGTGGCGTCCCGGCCGAGCGGCGGATCGTCGCCGACATGGCGGACTTCACCGTCGACGAGCCCTTCGACGCGGTCGTCTCCGGCTTCGACAGCCTCAACTACCTGCCGCCGGACCGGTTGGCGGACTGCCTGGCCCGGGTCGCCGACGCGCTGCGCCCCGGCGGTCACCTGCTGTTCGACTACTGCTCGCGCCGGTTCCTGCGGACCGACGCCGACGTCGGCGCGAGCGAGACGGACCTCGGCGACGGCCTGCGCCTGCACCGGCGGCGGCACGCGTTCGAGGAGCCGTTCTCCCGCAGCCGGACCTTCCTCACCCTGTACCGGTCGGACGAGCCGCTCTGGCACCAGCACCACGTGCACTACACGGTGGACCCGTTCACGCTGGAGGAGCTGGCCCGGGGCGCGGGGCTGGAGACCCTGCTGATCCGCAACCTGGGTGACCGGCAGTTCACCCCCGGCCAGGCCACCCACCTGTACGTCATGCGCCGGGTCGGCTGACCCGGCGCCACCGGGTCCCGGGGCGGACGACCGCCCCGGGACCGTCGACGCTCAGCTCGGCTCGTACGTCTGGCAGTCGGCGGAGTCGCGGCCGGGGCCGACCCGGATCGACGGCGCGTGGCACTCCAGCTCGGCGTTGTGCCGGCAGTCGGCCCGCTGACACGCCCCCACCTGGGCGATCACCTTGTCCAACCCGCCCTTGACCGACGTGTCGATGAAGGTGGCGCAGTTCGCGTTCTGGTCGTCGATCGTGATGGCGAACGCGTGACACCCGTCGTGGTTGTACCCGCAGTCGGTCACCGTGCACTCGTGCACCCGCGGCATCTCCAACATGTCCGTCATGTCGCATACCTCCCTGGCGATCCGTGTGAGCTTCCGAGTACCCCCACCGCGCCCGGGGAATCTTCCCCAATAGCCGCAATAATCCACGATTCGGTCAGGTAAGCCTTACCTTCCCCCCGTGCGGGGCCGGCCACCGGGCCGGGGCCTGGTCGCCCCGGCCGGTGGGCCGGTCAGCCGACGGGTACGGCGGTCCAGGAGGACCGGATCAGCTCCCGTTCGGCGGCGACGAGATGAGCGGCCACGGCCAGCCACGCCCAGGCGTACCGGTCCGGGTCGGCGTCGGTGCGCCGGCCGAACACGTCGCGCCCACGGCGGTCGGACTCGTCGGCGAGCGCGGCGGCCACCGCGGCGGCGGTGGTGAAACCGGCGCGCCGCAACGGACCCGCCGGCCCGGCCTCCCCGCCCCTCGCCGCCTCGGCGACGGCCCGGCGACCGCCGGAGACGGCCAGCTCCACCAACCGGCGGACCCGCCACAACGGGGACTCCGCGACCGCGTCGGCCTCGACGGCGAGGACCGGGATGGTCATCGCGGCCGGGTCACGCGGCGGGAGGTGGCCGCCCTGGATCTCGTCGTAGCCGAGGTCGGCCCGGCCCTGCCAGTCGGCGGGCAACCGCAGCGTCGTCCGCGCACCGGGCACCGGACCGACCGCCAGCGCGCGCACCGTGCCGGCGCGGTGCGGGTCCAGCCGGCCGACCACCCGGATCCGCAGACCCGGCCAGGAGGCGAGCCGCCGCAGGTTGGCCACATGGGACAGCATCGGGTGGGAGTTGTCCGGCACCAGCCGGATCACCGGCCCGCCCGGCACCGGCGCGCGGTCCGGCCCGGCGTCCGTGCCGGGGGCCAGCTCACGGGCCAGCACCTGGTCCCCGACCGCACCCACCACCACCAGGTCACCGCCGACCAGCGCGGTTCCCGCCCGGTCCGGGTCCTGCGGGTCGTCGGCGGCGAGCTGGTCGCCGACCACCTCGGCGAGCGGACGACCGAACAGCTCCGCCACCGGCCCGGTGGCCCAGTCGGTCCCGGTGAGCGGGGTGGCGCGGACCCCCTTGCCGGCGCCGAGCCGACCGTCCGGGGAGATGGTGGTGCCGGTGATCCGCAGGCCGCCACGCGCCAGCACGGCGTGGTTCACCGAGACCGCGCCCATCTCGGTGACCG
>NZ_LRQV01000046.1 GCF_001567585.1 Micromonospora rosaria | reverse complement strand
CCGGAGGTGTGCGTGCGTACCTGCGGGATCAGCCCCAGGCTCCCGGCGACGACGGCCTCGCCGGCGAGCAGCGCGGCGCCGGTGAAGTCGCCCGGCCCGGGCAGCCCGCGCGGGTCGCCGGGGGCCGGCAGCACCAGCCGGATCTCGTCCGGGGAGAGCTTCGCCAGGGTGGGCAGCGCGGTGGAGAGCGGGACGTCGGTCCACGTGCCGGGGGCGTCCGCGACCAGGTGCTCCTCGTCACCGGCGATCTCCTCGGCGACGTCGTCGAAGGGCACCAGACCGGCCCGCCACGCGCGGACCCAGGCCACGAACCGGCTGGACCGGCGCGGAGCAAGGGTGTCTGCGCCCGTTGCTGGGGAGGACATGCAGAGAAGAGTACGTGGTGAGCGGCGCCTCTGTCTCGACTGCCGGGGCACCCGTCCGGCGGCCCCGGCCCGCCTCGCCGACCATGCGTGGAATGCCCTGTGCCGCACCGTTTTCGCCCTGTTCGCAGGCCTGGCCGGGCGGCGCGCCGGGGGTGGGCCGGGGCCGCTCGCGGGTTACCGTGCTCGGCATGGCAGGGCGATACGGCGAGGACGTACTGGCCGGAAACTGGCGGCGGCGCCGGACGATTCCCGAGGTGGACGCCGAGGTCGACCTCGTGGTCGAGGACGCCGACTCCGGGTTCTGCGGCGCGGTGGTCGGGTTCGACTCCGGCGCGGTGGTGCTGGAGGACCGGCACGGCCGGCGGCGCAACTTCCCGCTGCTGCCGGCGGCGTTCCTGCTCGACGGGGCGCCGGTGACCCTGCGCCGGCCGGCCCGCACGCCGGTGCCCGCCGCCCGCCGCCGGACCGCCTCCGGGTCGGTCGCGGTCGACGGGGTACGGGCGCGGGTGGCGCGGGCCAGCCGGATCTGGGTGGAGGGTGTCCACGACGCCGCGCTGGTGGAGCGGATCTGGGGCGACGACCTGCGGATCGAGGGGGTCGTGGTGGAGCCGCTGGACGGCATCGACGCGCTCGACGCGCAGGTGCGTGACTTCGCCCCGGGCCCGACCCGGCGTCTCGGTGTGCTCGTCGACCACCTGGTGCCGGGCAGCAAGGAGAGCCGGCTGGTGGCCCGGGTCGACTCCCCGTACGTGCTGGTGACCGGGCATCCGTACGTCGACGTGTGGCAGGCGGTGAAGCCGGCGGCGCTGGGCATCGCGGCGTGGCCGGTGGTGCCGCCGGGGCGGCCGTGGAAGGAGGGGGTCTGCGCGGCGCTGGGCGTCGCCGACCCCGCCGACATGTGGCGGCACGTCCTGTCCCGGGTGGACAGTTTCGCCGACGTGGAGACTCCGCTGATCACCGCGATGGAGCGTCTGATCGACTTCGTCACCGAGCCGCCCGACGCCCTGGCCTGACGCGGGGCGGGGGCGGCCGGGCCGGGTGGGTCAGGGTTCCTGGTCGGGGGAGCGGGTGAAGACGAAGGTGGCGATGTCCAGGGCCACCGGGTGGCCGGCCTCGTCGCGCAGCACCGACAGGATCTCCCCGTGCTGCGCGCCGGAGCGGCCCCGCCACCGGTCCGGCCCCTCCGGGGTGAACCGCAGGGTGGGGCTGCCCACCGGGCCGGCGAGCAGGGTGCCGTCGGCCTCGGCGCGCAGTTCGTACTCGTACCCCATCCACCACCAGCGGCCGGTGAGGTCGGCCAGGGCGGCCGGGGGTGGGGCGGTGGCCGGGCGCCACGGGGCCACCGGCGTCGGTTCGGCGTCCAGCACCAGGGTCAGCACCTGCCGGGCGAGCGCGCCGATGTGCCCGCCGCGCAGGCCGTACGAGTTGGCGAAACCGATCACGCCGGTACGGGTGGGCCGGTGCACCGCCAGGGCGGCCACGTACCCGGGCATCGACCCGCCGTGCCCGACGTACACCCGGTCGCCGTCGCGGTACAGCTCCAGGCCGAGCCCGTGGCCGCCGGTCCACGAGTCGAGGTCGTTGATCGCCACCGGGGTGCACATCTCGGTGAGCGTCTCCGGCGCGAGCACCCCCGGATCGGGGTCGGCCAGGAAGGCCGCCCAGCGGGCCAGGTCGGTGGCGGTGGACCAGAGCTGCCCGGCGGGGGCCATCGCCCCGGTGTCGGTACGCGGCTCCTCGCGCAGCGTGTCGTGCCAGGGGTGCACCACGTACCCCCGGGCGTACGGCTCGCTGGCCTGGTACGTGGTGCGGGTCAGGCCGAGCGGGTCGAGGACGTGCCGGGTCAGCAGCGTCCACCAGGGCGTGCCGGTGACCCGTTCGAGCACCCCGCCGAGCAGCCCGTACGCCAGGTTCGAGTAGTGGTAGGCGGCGTGCGGGGCCAGGGCGACCTTGCCCGGGGTGAGCCCGGCGAGCAGGCTGGCCAGGTCGCCACCGGCGGAGCGTTCCCACCAGGGGCCGTCGGGCTCCCGTTGCAGGCCGCTGGCGTGGCCGAGGAGTTGGCGCAGGGTGCGCGGGGCGAGCGGGGTGCCCGGCAGGTACCGGTCCAGCGGGTCGTCGAGGGCCAGCCGGCCGGCGTCGCGGTGGGCCAGCACCAGGACGGCGGTCATGGTCTTGGTGATCGAGCCGAGCCGGTACTGCCGGTCGGCGTCCGGTCGGGGGTGCTCGCCGGCGCCCGCGAGGTGGGTGAGGGCGCCGTCCCGGACGACGCCGACCAGCAGCGAGGGGGCCCGGCCGCTGGCCTGGGCCCCGGTGACGAGCGCGTCCACCCGGCGGGCGGTGTCGGGCGCCAGCGACACGGCGGTCCTCCTCGACTCGCGGTTCGGAGATTGAGCCTACTGATCATGGCATTCGGCGGGACGTGCGTGGACGTGTCACGATCGAAGGGTGGACGCCGTGCTGTGGATCGTGCTGGGAGTGGTGCTGGCGGTCGCCGAGATCTTCACGGCGACGCTGTTTCTGATCATGTTCGCGGTCGGCGCGTTCGCGGCGGCGGGCGCGGCGGCGCTGGGTGCGCCGGTGGCGGTGCAGGCGGTCGTCTTCGCGGTGGTCTCCGCGCTGACCACCCTCGCGGCCCGGCCGACCATCCGCCGGCACCGGCGGACCGCTCTGGAGAGCGGCGAGCAGCCCTTCGGCGTCGAGGCGATCGAGGGCTCGACCGCGCTGGTCCTGGAGCAGGTCGACGTCGACCATGGCATGATCAAGATCGACGGCGAGTTGTGGAGCGCCCGGTCGTACGACGCCACCCAGGTCTTCGCGCCCGGCGAACGGGTGCAGGTGATCAAGGTCCAGGGCGCCACCGCCCTGGTCTGGCGGGACGAGATCACGCCCAGCGGTGAGCTGCCCGGGGTGGAGAGGTGAGCCGATGGAGCCCGTCGCCGCGGGGCTGCTGACCGCCGGAGTGGTGGTCGGGGTGGCCGCCGTCCTGACCAGGTCGGTGCGGACCGTGCCGGCGCACCGCCGGGACCTGGTGGAGCGGCTGGGGAAGTACCATCGAACCCTGGCGCCGGGACGGGCCGTGCTGGTGCCGTTCGTGGACGCCGTCCGAGCCGAGGTCGACCTGGGCGAGCAGGTGCGTGACCTGCCGCCGCAGCCGGTGGTCACCGCGGACGACGTGGTGGTGTCGGTCGGCGTCGGCCTGCGGTACACGGTGGCCGACCCGGTCCGCGCCACGTACGAGGTCGCGGACGTCGGCCGGGCCCTCGACCTGCTCGCGGTGACCACGCTGCGCACCGTGGTCGGCGCGCTCGACCTGGAGCGGACGGTGACCGGCCGGGAGGAGATCGCCCGGCAGTTGTCCGGCGCGCTCGCCGAGACCACCGGACGGTGGGGCATCACGGTGACCCGCGTCGAGGTTCGCAGCATCGAGCCGCCCCCGAATGTGATGGACCAGGGCACGCCGCCCGGTCCGGCGGGGACGAGGTCCCCGCTGTCATGAGCCGCCCCGAGCGGAAAGGTGAGTGAATGGAGTTCATAATCCCGGTCATGCTGATCGCCGTCGCGCTGATCGGCGTGATCACGCTGGCCAAGTCCATCCGGATCGTGCCGCAGCAGCGGCAGGACGTGGTGGAGCGGCTGGGGCGGTACAAGCGCACCCTGAACCCGGGGCTCAACGTGCTGGTCCCGTTCATCGACGCGGTCCGGACCAAGGTCGACATGCGCGAGCAGGTGGTCAGCTTCCCGCCGCAGCCGGTGATCACCTCCGACAACCTGGTCGTGTCGATCGACACGGTGCTCTACTTCAAGGTCGTCGACTCGGTCCGGGCCACCTACGAGATCTCGAACTTCCTCCAGGCGATCGAGCAGTTGACCGTGACCACGCTGCGGAACGTGATCGGCTCGCTGGACCTGGAGCGGGCGCTGACCAGCCGGGAGGAGATCAACCGGCACCTGTCCGGCGTGCTCGACGAGACCACCGGACGCTGGGGCATCAAGGTGACCCGGGTCGAGATCAAGGCGATCGAGCCGCCGCCGAGCATCCGTGACTCGATGGAGAAGCAGATGCGCGCCGAGCGGGACCGCCGGGCGGCGATCCTCAACGCCGAGGGACACAAGCAGTCGCAGATCCTCTCCGCCGAGGGTGAGAAGCAGGCCGCGGTGCTGCGCGCCGACGGTGACCGGCAGGCCCGGATCCTGCAGGCCGAGGGTCAGGCCAAGGCGATCCGGACCGTCTTCGACGCCATCCACCAGGCCAACCCGAGCCAAAAGGTGCTGGCCTACCAGTACCTCCAGGCGCTCCCGCAGATCGCCAACGGCACCGCCAACAAGGTCTGGATCGTGCCGACCGAGCTGACCCGGGCCCTGGAGGGCATGGGTGGCGCGCTCGGCGGGTTGAGCCAGATGGTCGGCGACGTGCCCTCGAAGGAGGCCTCCGACGGGGCCAGCGAGGTGGAGCGGGAGGCCGCCGAGGCCGCCCAGGCCGCCGCCGCGGCGGCCCAGGAGATCCACGACGAGGTACGGGTCGCCGAGGCGCAGGCGGCCGGGAGCAAGCCGGCGCCGGGGCTGCCAGCACCGGAGCCGGTCTCGCCGGCCAGCCTGGTGGCCGACCCCGCCGAGCAGCGGGAACGCGGCTGACCGGGCCGGGGGACGGGCTGCGGACCGTCCCCCGGCGCGGCTGACCGGGTCGCCCGGCGGGTCGCCGCCGGCCCGGTCGACACATGTGAATAATCCTCATGCGGCGCCCCGGCGCCTGCCACGATCGGTCCCAGGACGGGTTGGTGAGCGGGCGCCGGGGCGCCGGTGCGTCGGCGTACCGCCCCGCAGGAAGCGAGGTGACGCATGAAGGATCCGGTGAACAGGGTGTGGTCCTCGGCCCCGGTACCCGGCGCGCACGACCCCGCCGGTCCGCTGGGCACCCGGCGTACCGGGGGCGGGTTCGGGGTGCTGCCGTTCGTCGTCGACCCGACCCCGGCCGGCCCGGCGACCAACGCCACCTGGGCCTGGTCGGTGCGCCGGCTGGCCCGCGCGGCGGTCTGGCTGCTGCCGGCGTACGCGATCCTCTACGGCGTCGTCGCCATGGCCAGCGACGGCGGGGTGGGCAACGACCCGTACCCCGCCGACGGCCGCCCGGTGTACCTGATCGGCTGGGTCGCCGCGGTCTGGCTCGGCCTGCTCGCCCTGCTGGCGCTGACCGGACTGCTGGCGGCCACCCGCAGCCGCCGGACGGCCACCGCCGGGCTGCTGGTCAGCATCGCCGGCACGGTGCTGATGCTCCCGTTCGCCGGCTTCGCCGAGCAGACCCCGGTCTTCGGCACCACGGCCCGCTCCCTGGTCCTGGTCGGCGCCTGCTGCTACAGCGTGGGCTGGTTCCTGACCGGCTGGGCGGTGGCCCGCTCGGGGATGTTCAGCATCGGCGACGGCACCCTGCTGATGGTCGCCGCCCCGCTGCTCGGTCTCGGCGGGGCCCTGATCGGCTCGTTGCAGACCTTCGGGGCGATCGCCGTGCTGATCGCCGGAATCGGCATCGGCTACCGCTCCGGCCGGCTCGTCCCGGCCGCCATCGCCCGCGACGCCGCCAGCGCCAGCCTCTCCACCACACCACCCGCACCGTGACCGTTTTCGCAGGTGAGATGGACGACACGGAGCGGCCGACGGTGGTCGGACACGGAGGAACGTGGCAATGCTGGGAACCATGCCGTCATCCCGGACCCCGCTGTCGAGGCTGTTCACCGTGCTGCTCGCCGGCGTGCTCGTCGGTCTGGCCGTCGCGGTCGCCGCGCTGCCGGGCAACCTCCTGCTCGGTCTCACCGCGCGTTCGGCGCTCGAGGCGTACGCGGACCTGCCGGCGGCGCTGCGCACCCCGGCCACCCCGCAGCGGTCCTACCTCTACGCCAACGACGGCACCACGCTGATCACCACGTTCTACGACGTCAACCGTACCGACGTGCCGCTGACGGAGATCGCGCCGGTGATGCGGCAGGCGATCGTGGCCGCCGAGGACCGCCGCTTCTACGAGCACGGCGGCGTGGACCTGCGCGGCATGCTCCGGGCCCTGGTCGCCACCGCCGACGGCAGCACCCAGGGCGGCTCCACGCTGACCATGCAGTACGTCCGCAACGTGCTCAAGAACGACCCGAGCCTGAGCGCCGAGGAGCGGGCCGCGGCCACCGAGCAGACCGTCGGGCGCAAGCTCCAGGAGATCCGGTACGCCGCCGCGCTGGAGGACCGGCTCAGCAAGGACGAGATCCTCAACGGGTACCTCAACATCGCCTACTTCGGCTCCGGCGCGTACGGGGTCGCCGCCGCCAGCCAGCGCTACTTCGCCAAGCCCCCGGCGGAGCTGACCCTGGCCGAGGCGGCCCTGCTGGCCGGGCTGGTGCAGTCGCCGGACCAGTACAGCCCGATCGACGGTGACGCCGACGCGGCCCTGAACCGGCGGTCGTACGTGCTCGACTCGATGGTCACCACCGGGGCGATCACCGTCGAGCAGGCCGACCGGGCCAAGGCCGAGGAGCTGATTCTGAACCCGACCGGGCAGCCCAACGGCTGCACCGCCGCCCCGAACGGCGACGACACCGGCTGGGGCTTCTTCTGCGACTACCTGCGCCGCTGGTGGCTGGAGCAGCCGGCCTTCGGCGCCACCGCCGAGGAGCGCGAGCAGGCGCTGCGCCGGGGCGGGTACACCGTCGTCACCACCCTCGACCCGGACGTGCAGGCCACCGCCCAGCGCCAGGCCACCGCCGTCTACGACTACGACAACAAGCGGGCGCTGCCGATCGCGGCGGTCGAGCCGGGCACCGGGAAGGTCCTCGCCCTGGCCGTGAACCGGCACTACAGCCTGGCGGCCAACCCGGACGGGCAGGACAACCACCCCCACACGGTCAACCAGTTGGTCGCCGGTGGCGGCAGCGTCGAGGGGTACCAGGCCGGGTCGACCTTCAAGCTGTTCACCATGCTTGCCGCGCTGGAGAACGGGCGTACCCTCGCCACCGGCTTCGACGCGCCCAGCCGGCTGCCCACCCGCTACCCGGCCGACCCCGGCGACGCGACCTGCGACGGCCGCTGGTGCCCGGCCAACGCCAACCCGGCGTGGATGGACGGGTACCGGATGATGTGGGACGGCTTCGGCCGGTCGGTGAACACGTACTTCGTCTGGCTCGCCGAACAGGTCGGCCAGGACAAGGTGGTGGAGATGGCCCAGCGTCTCGGCATCACCTTCCGCGCCGAGGCCGACGCCACCTTCGCCGAGAACAACGCCGCGGACTGGGGCTCGTTCACCCTCGGCGTGGCCGCCACCACCCCGTTGGACCTGGCCAACGCGTACGCCACCGTGGCCGCCGAGGGCCTGTACTGCGCCCCGACCCCGGTGCTGTCGGTGACCGCCCCGAACGGTGACCGGGTGCCGGTCGGCGACCCGTCCTGCCGGCGGGTGCTCGACGCCGACGTGGCCCGCGCCGCCACCGACGCGGCCCGCTGCCCGGTCGGCCAGCAGTCCTCGTACGGGCAGTGCAACGGCGGTACGGCCACCGCCGTGAACCGGATCCTCGACGGCCGGCCGGTCGCCGGCAAGACCGGCAGCTCGGAGCGGGCCGCCACGGAGAGCTTCGTCGGCTTCACCCCGCAGGTCGCGGTGGCCGGTATCGCCGCCAACCCGGACGACCCGAGCGACTCCGTCGGCGCCGCCGTGCAGGCCCGGGTGATCACCGGGGTCGCCGAGGTCATCTCGACCGCCGTCGAGGGCCAGGAGGTCCGCCGGTTCACCCCGCCCAGCCGGGAGCTGGCCGGCGAACCCCGCCGCCCGACCCCCCGCCCCACCCCGACGACCGAGGACCGGCAGAACTCCCTCCCCAACGACGTCATGCGCTGGCTCCAGGGCCGCCGCGGGTGACGCGGGAGCTCAGCCGCCGGGCACGTCGGGTGCCGGGCGGGTCTGGGACTGAGGTGGGGTACGAGAGGCTTTCGAGCTGCCCCGTTCATGGGACCACCGTGCGGGCCGCTGCCGGGCCGCCTTTCGGGCCGGGAGGCGGCCGGACAGCGACAGTGGTGCGGCGGACCTGCCCCGTCTGTGTGGGCAGCTCGAAAGGGGCCGAACCCGTGGTACCCGCCACGTGGCAGGGGCACGGTCCGGGTCGGGCAGAATCGGCGGGTGCCCGTCCACGAGATCACCGACCCGGACGACGACCGGATCGCCGACTACCGCGCCCTGACCGACGTCGAGCTGCGGACCCGGTGGGAGCCGCCGCACGGGCTGTTCATCGCCGAGGGGGAGCTGGTGCTGCGGCGGGCGCTGCGCGCCGGTTACCCGCCCCGGTCGTTCCTGGTCGACGCCAAGCGGGTGGACCAGCTCGCCGACCTCGACACCGGTGACGCGCCGGTGTACGCGGCCACCCCGGACGTGCTGGAGAAGGCGACCGGCTTCCACGTGCACCGGGGGGTGCTGGCCTCGTTCCACCGCCGGCCGCTGCCCGAGGTGGCGCGGGTGCTCGCCGACGCCCGCCGGGTGGTGATCCTCGAGGACGTGAACAACCACACCAACCTGGGCGCCATCTTCCGGGCGGTGGCGGCGCTCGGGGTGGACGCGGTGCTGCTCTCCCCGTCCTGCGCCGACCCGCTGTACCGGCGCAGTGTCCGGGTCAGCATGGGGGAGGTCTTCGCCGTGCCGTACGCCCGGTTGACGCCCTGGCCGGACGCGCTGGCCGAGGTCCGCGCGGCGGGCTTCACGGTGCTGGCGATGACCCCCGCGCCGGACGCGGTACCCGTCCAGCGGCTGACCGCCGGGCAGCGGGCCCGGTCGGCGTTGCTGCTCGGGGCGGAGGGGCCCGGGTTGAGCCGGGCGGCGATGACGGCCAGTGACGTGCGGGTGGTGATCCCGATGCGGCGGGGGGTCGACTCGCTCAACGTGGCCGCCGCGACCGCCGTGGCCTGTTGGGAGCTGGGCCGCGACGACCCACTGTAGCGACCCCGGCCGGTTGCCCGGCTTCGCGCGGGCCGCTCCGATGCTGGCGCTGGGTCGGCCGGTCCAGTGGATGAGACAAGCCGCCGACCTGCGCCGGGTGGCGGACAAGCGGCCCGGTCGTGCACGGGGTTTCCCGGTACCGCCCCTAGACTGGGCCCGCCCATGAGCTGCGTACCCGAGAGCGGAGAGCCTGATGCAGGTGACCGAAGTCCTCGATGTCGTGACCGCACTACACGTCGCGGCCGAGCACCCCGACGTCACGGCCATCACGCGCTACGGGACGGACACCCGTCCCGGCGGACAGTCCCCGTGTGGCGTGAAGGTGACCTACCGGTCCGGCTCGTCGGCGTTGCTCTGGGCGGCTGAAGCGCCCAAGTCCGCACCAGCGGCAGTGCCGCTGCCGGCCGAGATGCCACCGCCCATCGAGCGGGCGACGCGGATGCTCATGTTCACCAGCGAGCTGCTCGACACCGCGCGTCCGCCGTCCCTGCGAAGCTGGGAGGCGTGCGGCTATCCCGGTGTCCATCTATCGCCGTGTGCCCTGCGGATCGTCGCTGCCGACGGCGCCACGACGTACCTGCGGGTCACCGTCGCGTCGGGCCCCAGCCGAGAACCGGACAAAGACTCCCACCGTGATTATCGGATCCCCGAAGGAGCCCGTGAATGGCCCCCCAGAGTTCCTGCGCCGTCTGCGGTGCCCGGGTAGGGCGTCTCCCCGGGTCGCCCCTGCCCGTCGCACCAGGCCATGGGTAGCCGGGGCACGTGCCCCGGATCCGGGCGACCCACGTCCTAGCATCCTCCGGTGCCGACCCGCGGTGCCGCCGCAGCGGCCGGGTCGGCATGGTGGAGGTCGTCGCCGGACCGTACGCCCGGCCGGCTGTCCGGCGCAGGTCACGGCCGGTAGCGTGGCGGCCGTGTTCCCTACCGTGTACGAGGTGCTGGTCCTCGACCCGGTCCGGCACGGCGCACCCCGGCTGGTGGCCGGTGAGGCCGGCCTGGACCGGCCGGTCCGGTGGGTGCACGTGACCGAGGTGCCCGACATCGCCCCGGAGCTGGGCGGCGGTGAGCTGGTGTTGACCACCGGCATCGGGCTGCCCGCCGACGACGCGGGGCTGCGCGCGTTCGTCGCCGCGCTGGCCGAGGTGGGGGTCTCCGGGCTGGTGGTCGAGTTGGGCCGGCGGTACGTCGGTGGGGTGCCGCGCGCGATGGTGGCGGCGGCCGAACGGCGTGGACTGCCTTTGGTCGAGCTGCGACGGCCCACCCCGTTCGTGCGGATCACCGAGGCGGTGCACGCGCTGATCGTGAACGCGCAGCTCACCGAGTTGCGGTCCACCGAGGAGATCCACCAGCGGTTCACCGACCTCTCCGTCGAGGGGGCCGGGCCGGGGGAGGTGCTGCGGCAGGCGGCCGAGTTGTCCGGCTGCCCGGTGGTGCTGGAGAACCTGTCCCGGCAGGTGCTCGGCTACGACGCGGCGGGGGAGGACGCGCAACTGCTGCTCGACGGCTGGGAACGGCATTCCCGCCGGATCCGGCCGGTCGGGCGGACCGCGTACGACCCGGACAGCGGGTGGCTGGTGACCACGGTGGGCGCGCGGGGGCAGGACTGGGGGCGGCTGCTGCTGCGCTGGCCCGGTGGGGGTGGCGCCGACCTGCCGGTGGTCGCCGGTCCGGCGGGTCGTTCGGTGCCCGGGGGGCCGCCGACCCGGTTGACGATCCTGGTCGAGCGGGCCGCCTCGACGCTGGCGCTGGGCCGGCTGATCCAGCGCGACGCCGAGGGTCTGGAGCGGCAGATCCACCGCACCCTGCTCACCGCGCTGCTGGACCACTCCCGGCCGGTGGACGAGGTGGCGCTGCGGGCGCGGGCGCTCGGCGTGGTGCTGGAGCGGCGGCACCTGGTGGGGGTGGTGGTCCGGCAGCGCGGTGACGACCCGGTGGGGGAGCACGGGCCGCCCGACGCCGGCCCGGACGCGGCGCCGGCCCGGCTGCGGGACCTCGCCGAGGCGGTGGGGCAGGCGCTGCGGGAGGCCCGGTTGACCGGGCTGTTTAGCGCGATCGACGACACCGCCGTGGGGGCGTTGCTCGCGCTGCCGGATCCGGCGGCCGAGGGGCGGTCGCTCACCGCGTTCGCCGCCGCGTTGCGCCGGCTCCGGGCGAACCCCGGCGCCCGCCCGGTGGCCGCCGTCGGCGCGGCGGTGCCGCGTACCCCGGTCGGCGACCCGGACCCGCCGCGGGTGGCGGCTCCGGTAGGCCGTGACCACCTCCGGTCGGCCGGTCCGGCCGGCGGCGAGGCCGACGGGGCGGCGGGTGCGCCCGGCGCGGAGCAGGCCGGGTCGGCGGGCGGGGTGGGTGTGCCGGACGCCGGGCCGGTCGAGGGGGCGGCGGGCCTGATCGTGGCCGCCGGGTCCGGGGTGGGGAGCCTGCGGGAGGCCCGGCGGTCGTTGCTGGAGGCCCGGCAGATCGCCGACGCGGCCCGGCGGGACCGGCGGGACCTGCCGGTCTTCCGGTTGCCGCACATCGGGCTCGCCGGGCTGCTGCACCTGCTGCGCGACGAGCCCCGGGTGCAGACGTTCGTGGAGCGGGAGCTCGGGGCGCTGCTGGCCCACGACGCCCGGCATCCGCGCGAGCAGTTGGTCGGCACTCTGCGGGCGTACCTCGACCAGGGGCGGAACAAGTCGGCGGCGGCGGCCGTGGCGCACCTGTCCCGGCCGGCCTTCTACGAGCGGCTGGCCCGGATCGGGCGGATCCTCGACGTCGACCTCGACTCGGTCGAGGCGTGCCTGTCCCTGCACGTGGCCCTGCTCGCGCTCGACGCGGTGCGTCACCCCTGATTCCTTCGAGGGCGCGGCCCGGCCGGACGCACGGGGTGGGCTGACCGTTCCGCTGATCCGGTGATCAGCCTCCTGAGCAGGGTGTTTGTTGCTGGCGGGTTAATTTCGCCCGGCTGGATAACGGTCAGGTCACGGAATCTTCCCAACCCGTTTACTCGTCACATAGCGTGCTCGAAGGCAGGAGGTCAGACCTCCATCCTCATGCCTCGTCGGTGTGTCACGGCGGGGCCCGAGTGGACCGAGGTGAGCTGGTTGGTGCAGGACGTAGCCCCCCGATACGACGGATACCGGTCGTTCGACTACCTGGAGCCCCGGGTCGACTACAAGGTCTTCGAGCTCGCTCCGCAGCTCGGCCGGGTGCCCGAGCACGACCTCGGCCTCAGCGACACGCAGCGGCAGCGGGTGAGCCGGCTGCTGACCGAGCAGATGGCGATCTCCCTGCACGAGCACCCGAAGATCCTGCCGGCCGACGTCAGCCAGCTGCGGGACTACAACCGCACCGGGCGCAACTCGTTCGGCTTCGAGGGCCTGGCCCGCTCCGGCATGACCGCCGTCTTCGACAACTTCATGAACGGCACCGGCTGCGTCACCAGCGAGCACGCCTGGAAGTGGGACGACGTCATCTACGACATCGGCCTGCGCTTCGCCGACGTGGCCAAGCAGGACTACGTGGTGGTGGCCACCACCCTGGAGGAGATCTTCGCGGCCAAGCGCAACGGCCAGCTCGCCCTGGTGGCGGGGCTGGAGGCGGCCACGATGATCGAGAACGAGCTGGACCGGATCGACATCCTGTACGGCTTCGGGGTCCGGCAGATGGGCATTGCCTACAGCCAGGCCAACATGCTCGGCTCCGGCCTGTCCGAGGTCACCGACGGCGGGCTGACCCACTTCGGGCGGCGGGCCGTGACCCGGATGAACAAGCTCGGCATCGCCATCGACGTGTCGCACTCCGGCGACCGGACCTCGCTGGAGGTCATCGAGGCGAGCCGGGTGCCGGTCTTCATCACCCACGCCGGGGCCCGCAGCGTCTGGAACACCCCCCGGATGAAGTCCGACGAGACGATCCGGGCCTGCGCCGAGCGGGGCGGGGTGATCGGCATCGAGGCCGCCCCGCACACCACCCTCTCCGCCGAGCACCCCCACCACTCCATCGAGTCGGTGATGGACCACTTCACCTACTGCGTCGACCTGGTCGGCATCGACCACGTGGCGTTCGGCCCGGACACCAACTTCGGTGACCACGTCGGCCTGCACGACAGCTTCACCCAGCACCTGGCGATCAGCAACGCGCACGGCGCGGTGGAGCACCCCCGGGTGCCGTACGTCTCCGGCATGGAGAACCCGGCCGAGTGCTTCAGCAACATCGTCGGCTGGCTGGTCAAGCACGACTACTCCGATGACGAGATCGCCAAGGTCATCGGGGGCAACATCATTCGCGTTCTTCGGGAGGTCTGGTGAGCACGTCCAACATCCGCCGGCTCGGCCGGTGGCGGGTCGCCGTCGCGGTCGGCGCCGTCGCCGCGCTGGCCCTGTCCGGCTGCGGACTCAACGAGGGCAACGACTCCGGTGAGAGCACCTCCGGTGACGGCAGCACCGTGCTGCGCATCGGGACCACCACCGACGTCTCCAACTTCAACCCGCTGCAGTCGCTGTCCAAGACCGACTCCTGGATCCTCAACGCGATGTACCCGCACCTGCTGCGGATCGACGAGAACGCGAAGAAGGCCCCGGAGCTGGCCAAGGACTACGGGTACGAGGACGACGGCAAGACCGCCGTGTTCAACCTGCGCGACGACTTCAAGTGGACCGACGGCCAGCCGGTGACGGCCGAGGACGTCAAGTTCAGCGCCGAGAAGATCATGGAGTACAAGCTCGGCAACGTCGCGGCCAAGCTGACCTGGGTCGAGTCGATCGAGGCCACCGACGCCACCACGGTCAAGTTCAAGCTGTCCCAGCCGTACGCGCCGTTCGCCGAGGGCGTCGGCTTCTGGATGTCGATCGTCCCGAAGCACGTCTTCGAGAAGGCCGGCGACCTGTCGAAGTTCGCCAACGACTCGGACTGGGTCGGCGCCGGGCCGTTCGTCCTGGACAGCGCCACCAAGGGCCAGCGCTACGTGATGAAGCGCAACGAGCACTACCCGCTGGCCCCCGAGGGCAAGGCGGCCCTCACCCAGGTCGAGTACCGGGTCTACCCGGACGTCAACACGATGATGCTGGCCCTGCGCAACGGTGACATCGACCTGATGGGCAACCCGGTGCCGGCGTCGGCGGCGAAGTCGTTCGACAACGACGACAAGATCGAGATGACCAAGGTCGGGGCGCTGGGCTTCGCCCACCTGACCTACAACATGAACAACAAGGAGTTGGCCAAGCAGGAGGTCCGGCAGGCGCTGTCCATGTCCGTGGACACCAAGGCCATCATCGCCTCCGTGCTGCAGGGCGACGCCCAGCAGATGGCCGGCCCGATCTCGCCGATCTTCTCCGAGTACGACAACACCGAGATCCAGCCGTACCCGTTCGACCCGGAGGGTGCGAAGGCCAAGCTGAGCGCGGCCGGCTACACCGACGGCAACGGCGACGGGTTCTTCGACGGGCTCAGCTTCGGCGTCGCCTGCGACCAGTCCAACGCCAACATCACGCGGGTGGTGCAGCTGTTCCGGGAGAGCGCCGCCAAGGCCGGCATCAAGCTGGAGAACGAGTGCGTGGAGCGGAACACCTTCCTGGCCCGCACCAAGAGCGGTGAGTACGACATCGACGCCTCGCAGTGGGGTGTCTTCGACAACCCGATGGACCAGCTCCGCAGCACCTACCTGTCGAGCAACCCGGGTGGCATCAACTACAACCTGCTCAAGTCCGACGAGATGGACCGGCTGATCAACGACGCCGCCGGTACCACCGACCAGGCCGCCTTCGTCGAGAAGATCAAGAACATCGACAAGGTCGTGCACGAGCAGGCGTACCTGACCCCGCTGTACGTGGAGAACTTCCAGTTCGCCCACAACGCCAGCAAGTTCACCGGCTTCGTCGCGTCGCCGTCGGACCTGCTCGGCATGGTCACCGCGTACTCGCTGGCCCAGGTCAAGCCGGTCGGCTGAGCCGGCACGCACACCCGAGAAGGGAAAGGGGGTCCCCGTGGCACGGTTCGTGCTCAGCCGGGCGGTCAAGGCCGTCCTGACCGTGTGGATCGCGATCACCGCGACGTTCTTCCTGCTCCGGCTGCTGCCCGGGGACCCCACGACCCTGATGGTCGAGGGGGACATGACCCCGGAGATGCAGGCGGCACTGCTCAAGACGTACGGCCTGGACCGGCCGCTCTGGGAGCAGTACGTGTCGTACCTGCGGGAGCTGACCCAGGGCAACTTCGGCATCTCGTTCCGGCAGATCCAGCCGGTCACCGACATCCTGGTCGACCGGTTGCCGTGGACGCTGCTGCTGGCCGGTACGGCGTTCCTGGTGACCATCGCCATCGGCATCCCGATCGGGGTGTACGCGGCGGTGCACCGGGGCCGCTGGCCGGACAAGATCCTCCAGGCCGCCGGCATCGGCGGGCACGCCCTGTTCGTGCCGAGCGTGGCGATGCTGCTGCTGGTGTACCTGGGGGCCCGGCTGGGCTGGTTCCCCATCGGCGGGGCGATCGACCCGGACACCCGGGGGCTGGCCGCGTACGCGAGCCTGGCCCACCACCTGGTGCTGCCGGTGGCGTCCCTGGTGCTGGTGCAGCTCGGCCCGTACGCGCTGACCCTGCGCACCAACATGATCGAGGTGCTCGGCGAGGACTACATCCGGGCCGCGCGGGCCCGGGGCCTGTCCACCCGGCGGCGGGTCTGGAAGCACGGCCTGCGCAACGCGATCCTGCCGGCGCTGACCCTGATGGGTCTGCAACTGGGCACCCTGGTCGGCGGGGCGGTGCTCACCGAGACCGTCTTCGCCTACCCCGGCGTCGGCCGGTTGATCTTCGAGGCGGTCGGGCAGCGGGACTACCCGGTGCTCCAGGGCGCCTTCATCATGCTCGCCGTCACGGTGGTGGTCGCCAACACGCTGACGGACCTGCTCTACGCCGTCCTCAACCCACGGATCCGACTGTGATCCCCCGATACCCGGCCGGGGCCCGCCGGCCGATCCCGGCCCGGCACCGGCCGGGCGGCACACCGGGCCCCGGCCGTCCGGCCCCGACGGGGGCGGCCGTCATCGACGAGAGGAGAGTCCGGTGAGCGCTCCGGTGCTGACCGAGCAGACGGTGCCGCCCACCGAGCCCCAGGTGGGGGCCACCCGGGCGGCCTGGCGGGACTGGCTGCGCCAGCCGTCGGCGCTGTTGTCGGTGGCGGTCCTGGCGGTGATGGTGCTGCTGGCGCTCTTCGCGCCGCTGATCGCCGACGAGCCCGGCGGTACCAGCGCCGACGTGCTGCAACCCCCGTCCGGGGCGCACTGGTTCGGCACCGACGACCTGGGGCAGGACATCTTCGCCCAGGTGGTCTGGGGGACCCGGACCAGCCTGGTGATCGGGGTGGCCGCCTCGCTGATCGCCCTGGTCCTCGGCACCGCGATCGGGCTGGTCTCGGCGTACGTGCGCGGGGTGGACGCGGTCGGCACGGTGATCACCGACGTGATGCTGGCGCTGCCCACCCTGCCCCTGATGATCATGCTGGCGGCGGTGGTGAGCCCCAGCGTGGTGACCCTCACCGTGATCATCGGCGTCTTCGCCTGGCCCGAGGTGGCCCGGCTGATCCGCTCCCAGGGCCTGGTGGTGACCGCCATGCCGTACATCGACGGGGCGAGGGTGCTCGGGGCCAGCGGCTGGCGGATCGTCAGCCGGGAGATCCTGCCGGCGGTGGTCCCGCTGATGGTGGTGAGCGTGCTGCTGACCGCGTCCCGGGCGGTCATCTCCGAGGCCGGCCTGAGCTTCCTCGGCCTCGGCGACCCCGACTCCTGGTCGTGGGGACGGATCCTGCTCAACGCCCAGCGCAGCGGCGTGGTCGCGATCGCCTGGTGGCAGACGCTCTTCCCGTCCCTGGCGATCCTCTTCCTGGTGCTGTCCGCGACCGTCGCCGGGATGCGCTTCAACGACTCCCGTGACCCCCGACGCAACGGAGGCTGACCCGTGCGGCTGCCCGACAGTTTCTACTCGACCGTCCGTGCCCGGCTGACCGAGGCGCTGCACGAGCGCGACCTGGACGGCTTCCTGGCCAGCTCCCCGGCGGACGTCGCCTTCCTCAGCGGGTTCTTCTACATCGCCACCGAGCGGCCGGTCTACCTGTGGATGCCCCGGGAGGGGGACCCGCTGCTGGTCATCCCGCGCCTCGACGAGGAGTACGCGGCCCAGCAGGGGGTCACCCTGGAGACGGTCAGCTACGCCGAGTTCCCCGGGGTGGTCACCCCCGAGCAGACCCTCGCCGCCGCGCTGGGCGGCCGGCGCAGCCGGCGGATCGGGTACGGCGGCGGGCTCACCGTCGGGGCGCTGGGCAAGCTCACCGCCGCCCTGCCCGCCGCCGAGCTGGTGGTCACCGACGCGGTGGCGCGGCTGCGGCTGCGCAAGTTCCCCGAGGAGATCCCGCTGCACGAGGCGGCGGCCCGGATCTGCGACGACATGCTCGCCGCCGGTCGGGAGCTGATCACCGAGGCGCTGCGCGCCGGCCGGGAGCTGCCCCGCGAGGACGAGATCGCCCGGCACGTCATCGGGTACGGCACCGACCGGATGTACGCCGAGTACGACATGGTGGTCTACACCACCAAGCTGGCCGGGGGACTGGTCTACGCCGGTCCCAACTCGGCGCTGCCGCACGGCCTGCCGACCCGGCGCCGGATCCAGCCCGGGGACACCCTGATCCTCTCCCTCGGCGCGGCGGTGGCCAGCCGGTTCGTGGAGAGCGAGCGGACCTTCGTGGTCGGTGAGCCCACCGCCGAGCAGCGCCGCTACTACGAGGCCGACCGGGAGGCACAGCAGGTCGGCACCGAGGCGATGCGGGTCGGGCGGACCTGCGCCGAGGTGAACCGCACCTGCCTGGACGTGCTGCGTGGGCACGGGCTGGGCGACTACATCCGGCACCGGCAGGGCCACGGCATCGGGTTGCAGAACCACGAGCCGCCCTGGGTCGAGGACGGTGACGACACCGTGCTGGCCGACGGGATGCTGCTCTCCAGCGAGCCCGGCGTCTACGTGCCGGGGCACGCCGGCTACCGGATCTCCGACACCGTCCTGGTCACCGACGCCGGCCCGCGCCGGCTGACCAGCTACCCCCGCGACCTGGAAGCCAACATCATCGAGGGAGTCCGATGAAGATCAACGGTGCCGAGCTGGTGGTCGAGGCGTTCGGCCCCGAGGACGCTCCGGCCATGATCGTCCACCACGGGGCCCCCGGCCTCGGGTCCCGCTCCGAGCCCACCCGCTCCTTCGGGCCGTTCGCCGACCGGATGCGGGTCATCGTCTTCGACGCCCGGGGTTCCGGGGAGTCCAGCGACGACGAGCCGTTCACCCACGAGCAGTGGGTCGCCGACGTCGACGCGATCCGGGAGCACTTCGGGTACGAGAAGATCGTCATGGCCGGCGGCTCGTACGGCGGGTTCATCGCCATGGAGTACGCCGTCGCCCACCCGGACCGGGTCTCCGCGCTGATCCTGCGGGACACCGCCGCCGACACCGCGCACGACCACCTGGCCGTGGAGCGGGCCCGCAGCACCGACCGGACGGTGATCCCGCAGTGGGCCATCGACCGGATCGGCACCGGCCGGTTCGCCAGCAACGACGAGCTGCGCGACTACTGGCGGGCGATCCTGCCCCTCTACGACCACCAGCACGACCCGGCCAAGGACGCCGCCCGGCTGGCCGCCACCCGGTTCCACTACCGCACCCACAACGCGGCCTTCGGGCAGAACATGCCGGCCTACGACCTGAAGCCGAAGCTGCCCGGGATCACCTGCCCGACCCTGGTCACCGTCGGCCGGCACGACTGGCGTACCCCGGTGGAGGCCAGCCAGGTCATCGCCGACCTGGTCCCGGACGCCCGGCTGGTGGTCTTCGAGCACGCCGGGCACTCCCCGCAGCTGGAGGAGCCGGAAAAGTTCCAGCGGGTGGTCCGGGAGTTCCTCGCCGAAGCCGGGATCCTCTGATGGAACCCCTGCTGAAGGTCACCGACCTGCGGGTGTCCTTTCCCGGGCCGAGCGGGCCGGTGCACGCCGTCAACGGGGTCGGCCTGGAGCTGGCCGCCGGCCGGACCCTCGCCCTGCTGGGGGAGTCCGGCTCCGGCAAGAGCGTCACCGCCCAGGCGGTGATGGGCATCCTCGACGTCCCGCCGGCCCGGGTCGCCGGCTCGGTCACCCTGCGCGGGCGGGAGCTGCTGACCCTGTCCCCGCGGGACCGGGACCGGGTCAGCGGCGAGGAGATCGGGATGGTCTTCCAGGACGCGATGGCCGCCCTGAACCCGGTCTTCTCCGTCGGGGACCAGATCACCGAGCTGCTGCGGGTGCGCCGGGGCATGTCCCGCGCCGACGCCCGCCGCCGCGCGGTGGAACTGCTCGACCGGGTCCGCATCCCGGCCCCCGCCAACCGGGTGAAGGACTACCCGCACCAGTTCTCCGGGGGCATGCGGCAGCGGGTGATGATCGCCCTGGCCATCGCCCTGGAACCGGCGGTGCTGATCGCCGACGAGCCCACCACCGCCCTGGACGTCACGGTGCAGGCGCAGGTGATGGAGCTGATCGCGGAGATCCAGCGGGACAGCGGCATGGGGCTGCTGCTGATCACCCACGACCTGGGGGTGGTCGCCGAGGTCGCCGACGACGTCGCGGTCATGTACGCCGGCCGGATCGTCGAACGGGGCACCGTCGAGCAGATCTTCGACGGCCCGGCCCACCCGTACACCGAGGGGCTACTCGCCTCGATGCCCCGGGTGGACCGCACCGACGAGGAGCTGTACGCCATCCCGGGCGCCCCGCCCAACCCGGCCCGGCTGCCCACCGGCTGCCCGTTCCACCTGCGCTGCCACCGGGTCACCCCGGAGTGCCGCAGCGACCTGCCCGCCCTGGAGCCGCTGCCGGCCCACCGGGCCAGCGCCTGTCACCACCGCACGGAGGTGCTGCATGCCACCCAGCGATGACGTCGTGCTCCGGGTCGAGAACCTGGTCAAGCACTTCCCCCTCAAGCGCAGCGGGTCGCTGCGCGCGGGCGGGGTGGTCAAGGCCGTCGACGGGGTCAGCTTCGAGCTGCGCCGGGGGGAGACCCTCGGCGTGGTCGGGGAGTCCGGCTGCGGCAAGAGCACCCTGGCCCGGACCCTGGTCGGGCTGGAGAAGCCGACCGGGGGCAGCGTCCGGTTCGGTGACGCGGTGGTGCACACCGCCCGGGGCCGGGAACTGCGGGCGCTGCGCCGGCGGATCCAGATCGTGCTCCAGGACCCGTACACCTCGCTGAACCCGCGCCGGACCATCCGCGAGATCCTCACCCAGCCGTTCGAGATCCACCCCGACGTGCTGCCGAAGGCCCGGCGGACCGCGCGGATCTCCGAGCTGCTCGACCTGGTCGGCCTCGACCCGAGCCTGCACCTGGACCGGTACCCGCACCAGTTCTCCGGCGGGCAGCGGCAGCGCATCGGCATCGCCCGCGCGCTGGCCCTGCAACCCGACGTGGTGGTCTGCGACGAGCCGGTCTCCGCGCTGGACGTCTCCGTCCAGGCCCAGGTGGTCAACCTGCTGGAGCGGTTGCAGAAGGAACTGGGCGTGGCGTACGTCTTCATCGCCCACGACCTGTCGGTGGTCCGGCACATCTCCGACCGGGTCGCCGTGATGTACCTCGGCAAGCTGGTCGAGAGCGGCCCGGGGGCCCCGCTGTACGACGCGCCCCGGCACCCGTACACGAAGGCGCTGCTGTCGGCGGTGCCGGTGCCGGAGCCGGCCAGCCGGACCAACCGGCAGCGGATCCTGCTGGCCGGCGACCCGCCCAGCCCGGTCGACCCGCCGTCGGGTTGCCGGTTCCGGACCCGCTGCTGGCAGGCCACCGACACCTGCGCCACCCAGGAGCCACCGCTGGCCGGCCCGGAGCACCCGGTCGCCTGCCACTACCCGCTGGCCGCCTGACGCGCCGGCTTCGTCCACGAAGGAGAGATACTGTGCTGCAAGAACCCGCGCCGCGGTACCAGGGCCACAAGTCCTACGAGTACCTGGAGCCGCACTCGGACTACCGGGTGTTCGCGCTGGCGCCGGAGCTCGGTCGGGTGCCCGGACACGACCTCGGCCTGACCGACGCGCAACAGCAGCGGGTCACCCGGCTGCTGACCGAGCACATCGCGATCTCGCTGCACGAACACCCGGTGATCCTCCCCGAGGACGTGCGGGAGCTGCGCGCGTACAACCGGACCGCCCGGCAGCGCACCGGGTACGAGGGGCTGTCCCGCTCCGGGCTGACCGCCGTGTTCGACAACTTCATGGCCGGGGCGTCCTGCGTCACCAGCGAGAACGGCTGGAAGTGGAACGACCTGGTCTACGCGGTCGGGATGCGGCTGTCCGACGTGTACAAGCAGGACTACGTCACCCTGGCGACCTCGGTGGCCGACATCCACGCCGCCAAGCGGGACGGCCGGCTCGCCCTGGTCGCCGGCCTGGAGTGCAGCAGCCCGATCGAGAACGAGCTGGACCGCATCGACATCCTGTACGGCTTCGGCATCCGGCAGCTCGGCATCGCGTACAGCCAGGCGAACATGCTCGGCGGCGGGCTGTCCGAGAAGTCCGACGGGGGGCTGACCCACTTCGGGCGGCGGGCCGTGGACCGGATGAACAAGCTGGGCATCGCCATCGACGTGTCGCACTCCGGGGACCAGACCTCGCTGGACGTCATCGAGGCGTCCCGGGTGCCGGTGTTCATCACCCATGCCGGCGCCCGGTCGGTGTGGGACACCTCCCGGATGAAGCCGGACGAGGTGATCCGGGCCTGCGCCGAGCGCGGCGGCGTGATCGGCATCGAGGCGGCCCCGCACACCACCCTGTCCGAGAAGCACCCGCACCACTCGATCGAGTCGGTGATGGACCACTTCACCTACTGCGTCGACCTGGTCGGCATCGACCACGTGACGTTCGGCCCGGACACCATGTTCGGCGACCACGTGGGGGTGCACAACACCTACGCCGCCAACTACGGCCACGACGCCGGCAACCGGCCGGAGCACCCCCGGGTGGAGTACGTGTCCGGCGTGGAGAACCCGGCCGAGGCGTTCACCAGCATCGTCGGCTGGCTGGTCAAGCACGACTACTCCGACGACGAGATCGCCAAGGCCATCGGCGGCAACACCCTGCGGGTCCTGGAGCAGGTGTGGTGACCACCCGAACGACCGTGCCGGGCGTACACCGCTAACTACTACACTCCGTCTGCCGGTGGGCGGCGGTGAGCGAGAGGTGAGGGTGGATGGCTCGGCGCGAGACCGCGCTCCAGGCGGCACAGGGACGGCTGTTGGATCTGATCGGCAGCGAGTTCCACCCCGGGGACAAGCTGCCCAACGAGCGTGAGCTGGCCGACCTGCTGGAGGTCAGCCGGGCCACCGTCCGCGAGGTCCTCGGCCAGCTCGCCGCCGAGGGCGTGGTCCGCCGCACCTGGGGGATCGGCACCTTCGTGCACGAGCCGGCCGGCCGGGTGCCGGTGGCGATCGGGGACGTCACCGCGCTGCGCGACCGGATCACCGCCTCCGGGCACCGCCCCGCCCTGCGCGACGCCACGGTGAGCCGGGTGGCCTGCCCCGGGGACTGCGCCGACGTCCTCGGGCTGGCCCCCGGCGCCCCGTGCTGGCGGGTGGACCGCCTCTTCGCCGTCGACGAGGTCCCGGCCGTGTTCATCCGCGACCACCTGCCGTTGCGGGTGGCCGACCGGGACCTCGACCCGTCCGGCCTGCTCAGCATCGACCTGGACATGTTCGAGTTCCTGGCCGGTGCGACCGGGATGCCGGTCCGGCGGGCCGAGATCGAGTTCGCCGCCGTCCTCGCCGACGAGGAGCTGACCGCCCGCCTGGAGGTCCCCGCCGGGCACCCCCTGGTCAACGGCACCCAGATCGGGTACGGCAGCGGTGACGTGGCCCTCTTCCACGGTCACCTCACCGTCCGCACCGACATCCTCACCCTGAAGATCAGCCGGGTCGGCTGACCGGGGCGGGCGCTCAGGGGGCCAGGTCGTCGAGGGCCTTCGCGTAGGCGGCCGGGACGAAGGTCGGGCCACCGGGGGTGAACACGTCGGAGCGGGCCGCCGTCGCCCAGGCCGGCTCCGGGACCGCGTCGACCAGGGCGCGGACCACCGGCGCGTCGCGCCACTGGTCCTGCTCGGCGAGGAGGCCGAGGGCGACCACCGACTCCTCCACCTCGCCGACGCACTCGAACGGCTTGTGGCCGTCCACCCCGAGCAGTTCCCGGTACCCGGGGAGCTGGCGCTCGTCGGCCAGCAGGTCCCCGCCGAAGATGCCGACCACCCGCTCGCGGGGCATGAACGGCGCCATGGCGAGGAAGACGAACCGGCACTTCGGGCAGTCCCGGCACCACCGCTCGCTCGCGTCGCGCAGCTTGAACGCGGCGTTGCAACTGGTCACCACCGCGTCGTACCGGTCGATGGCGGCGAAGAGCCGGGCGATGTGCAGCTCCGACAGCGACCGCAGCAGCGAGAAGTACGGCTCGGTCAGCCCGGCGTGTTCGGCCAGCGCCGCCCGCAGCAGCCCCTCCGCCTCGACCCCCTTGGACCACTGGTGGTTGATCTCGTGGCCGTCCCAGACCAGGTTCGGGTCCGAGGCGGACCGCTCGTTGGACATCACCACCGGGCCGAGCCCGTGCAGCACGGCGGTGGCGACCGCGATCAGCGAGTTGATCGCGGTGACCGGGATGTGGCCGTTGCGCGCGCCGGCCGCGTTCAGGTCGAACAGCACCGGGTCGATCCGCCGCCGGGCGGCCAGCGGGGTGAGCCCGGACGCCTCGTTCACCGCGACGATCACGTGGTTCGGGTTGACCGAGAAGGGCACCGGGTCGAACCCGGCCCGACGCAGCGCCTCCAGGCTGACGATCGAGTCCTTCCCGCCGCCGACCGCCGAGAGCGGGCGCAGCTCCGAGGTGTCGTACCCCCGGGCGGGCGGGACGTCACCGGCGGGCACCTCGGGGGTCAGCTTCAGCACGTGCGGCAGCCGGTTGCGGTAGGCGTACTCGGCGAGGCCCTTGGTGTAGACGGCGGTGACCAGCGCGACGGCGTCGGCGCCCAGCGGCGCCGGCAGCACCAGCCGGGGCGGGGCGGCGGTCTTGTAGTAGCTCACCCCGGCCACCAGGTGCAGCAGGGCGAGGACCCGGTCGAGGGTGGCCACCGTGGCGTCCGACGGCAGGGCGTCCGGCAGCGGGAACGTGATCACCTCGGTGAACCGCTGCTCCCCGTCCGGGCCGGTCAGCGCGTAGTCGAACAACGCCTCGCCGGTGGCGAGATCGATCGAGTAGGACGGGAAGGTGAAGGCGTCCATCCGCCGGAGCTGCTCGTTGGGCACACGCCATACTAGGCCCTGGTTCGTCCGGCCGTGCCCGGTGCGCCGGACCCGGCCCGCGGGCCGGCGCTCCCGGTGCGCCCGCCCGACGCCCGGACCGCCCGTCACGGAGGAGGAGATTACCTGTGCGCCTGTCTGACCTGCGCGGACGTACCGTCGCCGTCTGGGGTGCCGGCCGGGAGGGCCGGGCGGCGGTGACCGCGATCGCCGCGCACGCCCCGGCCGACCTGGTCGCCGTCGACGACAGCGCCAACTTCCTCTCCCTGCCCTGGGAGGGTCCGCTGGCCGCCGCCGCGCCGCTGGTCGCCGGGGCCGAGGGCTTCGAGCGGCTGGCCGCCGCCGACGTGGTGGTCCGCTCGCCGGGGGTGCCGCAGACCCACCCGTGGCTGGTCGAGCTGCGCGCCCGGGGGGCCACCGTCACCCAGGGCACCGCGCTCTGGATGGCCGACCACGCCGACCGGACCATCGGGGTGACCGGCAGCAAGGGCAAGAGCACCACGGCCAGCCTGATCAGCCACCTGCTCACCGCCGCCGGCCGGCCGAACGTCTTCGGCGGCAACATCGGGGTGCCCCTGCTCGACCTGCCCGAGGCCGACCGGTACGTGCTGGAGCTGTCCAGCTACCAGTGCAGCGACCTGACCGACTCGCCCCGGGTCGCGGTGGTCACCTCGCTCTTCCCCGAGCACCTCGACGCGCACGGTGGGGAGCGGGAGTACTACCGCGACAAGCTGAACCTGATCGCGCACGGCCCCCGGACGGTCGTGGTCAACGGGACCGACCCGCGCCTCGCCGTCGAACTGGGCGACCGGGCCGCGATCCGGGCCGGCCTGCCCGGCTCGGCCACCGTGGCGACCGGTGCCGACGGTACGCCCTGGTTCCACCTCGGCGACCGGCCGCTCTTCCCCCGGGCGGTGCTGCCGCTGGTCGGCCGGCACAACGAGGGCAACCTCTGCGTCGCCCTGGCGGTGCTCGACGCGCTCGGCGTCGACGTGGTCGCCGAGCGGGACACCCTGGCCGTGGCGGTCGCCGGGTTCCAGGGGCTGGCCCACCGGCTCACCGAGATCGTCGACCCGGCCGGCCTCACCTTCGTCGACGACACCCTCGCCACCAGCCCCTACGCGGCCATGCACGCGATCGACGCGTACGAGGGACGGCCGTTGACGGTGATCGTCGGGGGGACCGACCGGGGGTTGGACTACACCCCGCTGCGCGAGCACCTGGCCGAGCGGGAGCTCACCGTGATCGGGGTGCCGGACAGCGGCCGGCGGATCGTCGAGGCGCTCGCCGGGCTGCCGACGGTGCGGACCGAGGTGGTCGACGACCTGGTGGACGCGGTCCGGCTGGCCCGGCGGGTGACCCCGGCCGACGGGGTGGTGCTGTTGTCGCCGGCCGCCCCGAGCTACGGCCGGTTCCGCAACTTCGAGCACCGCTCCGAGGTCTTCGCCCAGGCCGTCGCCGACACCCGGGAGGCGTAGGGACGGGTCAGCCCAGCGTGGTGTGCAGGGCGCGCATCGCGCGGATCGCCGAACGGATCTCCTGGAGGTAGCGGCCGGGGGTCAGGGTCGGCTCCGGCAGGCCGGCGACCTCGGCGGCGGCCGGGTCCACGCCGACCGTGTCGATGCCGCAGCCGTACGGCACGGCGAGGGTGCGCAGCGCGTCGCAGTGCTGGAACGGGACGTAGATCGGCGCGGTGACCAGCAGCACCGGGTCGCCCGTGGTGAGCCGGACGTGCTCGGCCCAGAACCGTTGGGTGTCGGCGGTGTGCGCCCGCCGCCGGTCCGGCTCGCTGGACGGCGCGGCGAGCACCCGGACCGGTGGCCCGTCGACCGGCTGGTACGTCCGGGCCGACCAGGCGCGGTGCGGGTGGTCGGCGTCGTGGCCCTCGGCGCGGACCGGCCGGGTCACCCCGAAGCTGCGCCGTACCCCGGCGTCGAGCGCGTCCACCTCCGTCGCGCAGCCGTGGATGCCGACGCCGGTGAGGGCCCGTACCTCGGCCGGGGCGAGCGGTCGGAAGCTGCCCAGCACCGCCACCTCGCCGCCGACGGTCGGCCCGGCGCGCAGCAGCCGCGCCGCGTACGCCACCCGGCGCAGGCAGGCGTGCGCCAGCCCGCCGAGGACCAGCAGGTGGGCGTACCCGGGCAGACGTGGCGCGGCGGGGCGGACCAGCCCGAGAGCGGTGGCGGCGGCCAGGACCTGCGCGGCGGTCGCCGGGTCGAGGACCGGCTCCCGGGCCTCCGGCCGTTCCCGCCCGCCCCGGAAGTCCCAGTGCCGGGCGGAGAAGCCGTCCAGGGCGGCGAGCACGTCGGTGAGCGGCCCGGCCGGCCAGTCCCCGCCGAACGCGGTGACCAGGGCCCGCAGCGGGGCGGAGGTGACCCAGTCGGCGACACCGGCCCGCAGGGCGTCCCCGGTCGCGCCGGCCGGCCCGTTCGGCAGCGGCACCTCGTTGTGCCGATCGGTCGCCGACGGCACCTGGCCGGCCGGTCCGGCTGGCGGCGGCGCCTGGCCGGCCTGCTCGTCTGGCGGCGGCACGTGGACGTCGGGCACCGCCGGATCCTACCGGCGCTCCGGCCCGGCCGTCGGGTCACCGGGCCCGGTCGCCGGCGGCGTCGTGCTGACCCACCGCCCGCTCGCCGTGGCGGGCGCGGAGCAGCCGCAGCACGCCCGCGCCGGCCAGGTACGCCAGCAGGGCGGCGACGGGCATCCCCAGCGCCTCGGGCGCGGCCTTCGGCGTCCGGCTGTTCAGGACCAGGGCGGCGACCAGGGCGGCGTACCCGGCGGCGACGAGCGCGCCCGAGACGACGGGGGTCCGGCCGGGGGCGGGCCGGTGCCGGCGCACGGCCCGCGCCTCGATCGGACCGAAGACCGCGACCAGTCCGGTGAGTACCGTGGCGAGCAGCAGCGCCCACGGCAGCCGCCAGGCCAGCCAGGCCGCCGAACCCGCCGGTGGGGTGGGTAGCAGGTGCACCGCGTCCAGCGCGCCGACCAGCAGGATCGCCGCGGTCAGGTGCCACAGGAACATGGTCAGGACCACCGCGTTGACGGCGATGACCGCCTGCCAGGGGCGGCGACGGTGCAGCCACCGCTCGGCCGGCTCGCGCAGCAGCAGAATCAACCCGAGCTGCGCGGTGGTCAGGGTGAGCAGGGCCAGGCTGGGCGGGCCCGCGTTGTCCAGCCGCGCCCCGGGGACGTTGAGCATGGTCACCGGGTACGGGCCGGGCCCGGTGAGCAGCACGGTCCCGGCGAGTCCGACGGTGAGCAGGGCCAGCGCCGCCGGCCGGCCGGTGGGCAACCGGCGGCGGCGTGGCCGCTGCCCGGTGCGGGCGTCGTACCAGGCGAACCCGAGCTGGTGCACGGCCAACCAGCCGAACAGGTAGTTGCCGAGCCCCAGGGCCTCGACCCCGGCGAGCCGGGCGAGGTCACCGGCGGCGACCAGGACCACCAACCCCAGGGGTACGGCGAGCCCGAGGCGCCGGTGCAGCGCGTACATCGGCGGGGTGAGCGGGACGACGACCAGGTAGGCGGCGAGGAACCAGAGGGGGATGGTGGCGAACCAGACCACCGTGCGTACCTCGGTCGGTGTCGTGCCGGCCAGCGACGCGGCCAGGGCACCGGCCGTGAGGACCAGCAGCAGGGCGCTGGTCGGGCGGACCAGCCGGGCGCTGCGGTCGAGCAACCACCCGGCGCCGTCCCCGCCCCGGGCCCGGAACGAGTGCAGCGAGGCGGCGTTGGCGTAGCCGCCGACCAGGAAGAAGACCGGCATCACCTGGGCCAGCCAGGTCACCGGGTACGCCCACGGCAGCGCCGGCAGCGCGGAGTGCCCGTCGGGCCGGCCGGCCGGGTCGTACCCGATGACGGTGACCGTCCAGTGGCCGAGGACCACGATGATGATCGCCAATGCGCGGAGCAGGTCCAGGTAGCGCTCGCGCTCCGGCGGCGTGCGCTCGGCGAGCTGCCGCAGGCGACCCATCCCCCCAGGCTAGAAGAGTCCGTGGACGTGCGGGGGCCGTGAGCCCCTCCGGCCACGCCGCTCGCCTCAGGTTGGGTCTGGCTGGCTCGGTCGTGGCTGGCTCGGTCGTGGCTGGCGGGGTCGTGGTTGCCTGCTGGCCTGGTGGTCGGCCCGGACCGGTGATGCGCTTGTCGACACTGTCGGGCTGCCCCGGATGTGAGACCGTCTTTGTGCGCACCGGCAGTCCATGCTGTCCCCGGCCCTGACCGGTCCGGCGTCCCTACGGGCCGTCCCGGCGGCCCTGGCCGGTCCGGCGAGACCCCTCCAGGCCGATCCGGCGACCCCTCCGGGCTGTCCCGGCGGCCCCTCCAGGCCGGTCCGGCGGCCCTGGCCGATCCGGCCGAACCCGCCGAAACGGCCTCGGGTACCCGCCCTACCCCCCTCTCCCGCCATACCCCTGTCCCACCCTGCCCCGCTGTCCCCGGGTCTTGTCGTCCTGGATCCCGGTGTCGCGGTCCGGCCGTCGGTCACCCGTGTCCTGTCTCGCGGACTCGGGAGGCAGGCGTGCCCCGTTCGTGAGGGCAGCTCCAAAGGGTGCGTGAGTCGTCGTCCCGCCGCGAGCCCTGTCCCGCCGCGAGCCTCGTCCCGTCACGAGCCTCGTCCCGTCACGAGCCCTGCCCCCTCACGAGCCCCGTCCGGCGAACCGGCTGCGATGGCGGGCGTGGACGCTGCGCCGGCGTCTCCGGGATGTCGACGTCGCGCCGACACCGTCGAGGGTGTCGACGCCGCCGTGGGCCAGGTCGAGCCGAGCCGCTGGTGGCAGCGTGTCGGCCGGCGGGAGGTCGGCCCGGCGGGAAGTTGGCCCGGCGGGAAGTTGGCCGGAGGCGGCCATGAGGTCGGCCAGGGGGTCGGTGGGCGAGGGACCGGCCGGGGATGTCGAGGTGTACCTAGCGGGCCGGCGGGGTCCGGGCCGGTGCGGTCGGTGGTCGGGGGAGCAGCCGGCGGTGCAGGGCGTCCGGATCGGTGACGTCGGGCAGTTCGCGGGCGGCGAGCCAGGCCGCGGCGGCGGCGCCGTCCCCGGCGGTGAGCAGCGGGGTGCGGGGCCACCGGCGGGTCAGCTCGGCCCGGACAGCGGCGGCGAGCGGCGTGCCGCCGGTGAGCAGGCCGCCGGCCAGGACGACCGGGTCGGCGGCGTCGGGTGGGCGGATCCGGGCGACGGTCGCGGCCAGGTGCTCGGCGGCCTCGGCGATCAGAGTGCCGGCCACCGGGTCGCCCCGGTGGGCGGCGGCGGCGACCAGCGGGGCGAGGCGGGCCAACTCGACCGGGGGGCGTCGGGTCACGGCCTGGACCACCGCGTCGACGGTACGGCGGGGGCGGGAAGCCACCTCGGGTGAGCCGGTCAGCGCGGTGAGCACCTGGGCGGCGAGGTCACCCGGGGCGTGTGCCCGGTCCAGGTCGGCCAGGAGCCGGCGGACCGCCTCCCGGCCGAGCCAGAAGCCGGATCCGGCGTCGCCGAGCAGCCAGCCGTGCCCGTCGGCGGTCCGGTCCAGCCGCATGTGGCGTACCTCGGCGGCGATCGCCCCGGTGCCGGCGATCAGCACGGTGCCGTCCGGCCGGGCGGTGCCCGAGGCGTAGGCGACCAGGGCGTCGCCGTGGACGGTGTACGGGCAGCGGAGGCCGGCGGCGTGCCAGGCCCGGTCGAAGGCGGCCCGGCCGTCCGGGTCGGCGAGCAGTCGTCCGGCGCCGGCCAGCCCGATGGTGCCGGCCCGGACCCGGGTCGGCTCCACGGTGGCCAGTGCGCCGCGCAGGGCGGCCAGGATCTCGTCGGCGGCGCGTTCGGCGCCGTGGCTGGTGGGATTTCCGCCTCCGCCCCGGCCGGTGCCCAGCCGATCCCCGGTGAGGGTGACGGCGAGCGCCCGGGTGGACGTACCCCCAACATCGAGACCAACCAGGACGGTGTCGGACATCTACGACGGACCTCCGGTCGGCGGCGTGGAGAGGGTGCATTCATGCTGGTCGGTCGGGGTGCGCGGGGGCAAGGTCCGGTGGGTGCGCCGGGTAACAGTTTGAAAACTTCATCCATGGTCTTGACAGGAAGGGGGCTTCAGTAAGAACTTTTACCACTAACAGTTAACACTCTTTCCCGAAAGGTGTTCCATGGCCGAACACGAAGTCGACAGCGCGGCGGTGACCGCGTTGGTCGACGCCGGGCCGGCCGACCGGCGGAGCACCCGAGGGATCGGCGCCGACAGCGTGCTGGCCAGGGTCAGGTCCGGGGTGGACGACCTGACCGGCGCCCTGCGGCGGGTCGCCGACCACGTGCTCAGCGACCCCGAGACGGCGGCCCGGTCGACCATCGTCGAGCTGGCCGAACGCAGCGGCACCTCGCCGGCCACCATCACCCGGTTCTGCCGGGCGATGGGCTTCGACGGGTACGCCGACCTGCGGCTGGGCATCGCCGCCGAGACCGGCCGGGCCCGCTCGGCCGGCTGGACCGTCGACATCGGACGAGAGATCCAGCCGGGCGACCCGCTCGACCGGGTGCTGGAGCAGTTGATGGCCGCCGACACGCAGGCCATGCACGACACCGCCGCCCTGCTCGACCTGGCCGAGGTGGAACGGGCGGCGGTGGCGATCGCCGGTGCCGGCCGGGTCACCATCGTCGGTGCCGGCGGTAGTGCCCTGGTCGGCCAGGAGATGCAGCTCAGCCTGCACCGCATCGGCGTGGCCGCCTGGGCGTGGAACGACGTGCACGACGGTCTGGCCAGTGCCGCCCTGCTCGGTGAGGGGGACGCCGCCCTCGGCATCTCGCACACCGGGCAGACCCGGGAGACCGTCGAGATGCTCGCCGAGGCCGGCAGCCGGGGCGCCACCACCGTGGCGCTGACCGGGTTCCCCCGCTCACCCCTGGCGGAGCTGGCCGACGTGGTGCTCCTCACCGCCAGCCAACCCACCACCTTCCGTCCCGACGCGCTCTCCGCCCGGCACCCGCAGTTGGTCGTGCTCGACCTGCTCTACATCGCCGTCGCGCAGCGCACCCACGACCGGGCCCACGCGGCCTTCCGCCGGACCGCCCAGGCGGTCGGCGGGCACAAGGCCTCCACCGGGGCCAGCACATGACCCGCAACCGAACACAGGCCGCCGTCGACCAACTGCGCCACCGTACGGCGAATTCGACAACCCGAGGAGAGACGACGATGTCGGTTACCCCGAACCACCCGGCCGACCTGAGCCGCCGTACGTTGCTGCGCCGCGCCGCCGCCGTGGGCCTGCTGGTCACCCCGGCCGCCGGCCTGCTCAGCGCCTGCGCCGGCAGCGAGCCGAGCCGCCCCGACGACTCCGGCGCGGCGAAGAGCAAGGACAACCCGTTCGGTGTCCAGGACGGCAGCGCCGTCAAGGTGGTCATCTTCAACGGCGGCCTGGGTGACCAGTGGGCCAAGGAGGACCAGGCGATCTTCGCCGCCAAGCACGCCGGCGTGACGGTCAACATGAGCTCCACCCAGAAGGTCAAGACCGAAGAGCAGCCGAAGATGGCCACCCAGCCGAGCGACCTGGTGATGAACTCGGGCGCCGACATGATGGACGTCTCCACCCTGGTCAACGAGGGCGCCATCGAGCCGCTGGACGACCTGCTCACCGCCCCCGCCTGGGACAGCGAGGGCACGGTGGCCGACACGCTGCTGCCGGGCACCGTCGTCGACGGCACCTTCCAGGGCAAGTTCTACGTGGTCAACGTCGCGTACACCGTGTGGGGCAACTGGTACAACGCCGCCCTGTTCAGCCGGGAGGGGTGGACCCCGCCGACCACGTTCGACGAGTTCTTCGCCCTCGCCCCGAAGATCAAGGCCAAGGGCATCGCCCCGTACGTGCACGACGCGGTACACGGGTACTACCCGCGCTGGGCGCTGATGGCCACCATCTGGAAGTCCGCCGGCAAGCAGGCTGTGATCGACATCGACAACCTCAAGGAGAACGCCTGGCGGGCCGAGGGCATCCTGCCGGCGCTGGAGGTCTGGGAGAAGCTGGTCAAGGACAAGCTGCTGCTGCCGGGCAACCTCAACCACACCCAGTCCCAGCAGGCGTGGCTGGACGGCAAGGCGGCGTTCATCCAGGTCGGCACCTGGCTGAAGAACGAGATGGCCGCGACCATCCCGCCGGGCTTCGAGATGAAGCTGTCGGACTACTGGGGCCTGGGCGCCACCGACAAGGCCCCGAAGGACGTCTTCGCCGGTGCCGGTGAGGGCCTGGTGGTGCCGAGCAAGGCCCCGAACAAGGCGGCGGCCAAGGAGTTCCTGCGGGCCGTGCTCTCCAAGGCCGGCTCGGCGAAGTTCGCCGAGCTGACGAAGTCGCTGGCCTCCACCAAGGGCTCCGGCGACGCGGTCCAGGACACCGCGCTGGCCAGCGCCAACGAGCTGATGAGGAACGCCCCGGCGGACCTGATCAAGACCAAGTTCTGGGACTTCTACGCCGACCTGGACAAGGAGAGCCAGAACGCCTCCGCCGAGCTGATGGCCGGTCGCCTCACCGCCGCCCAGTTCGTGGACCGGATGCAGAAGGCGGCCGACAAGGTCGCCAAGGACTCGTCGATCACCAAGCAGACCCGCGCCTGACGGCGTACCGGGGCGATCCGTTCGAGAGAGTAGGTCCGATGCGGCACGGTGTCGCGCGCTTCGTGTCAGGGTTCCTCTTCCTGCCCGTCGCGCTCTACCTCCTGTACGTGGTGTGGCCCTTCGCCCAGGCGGCCGGCTACTCGCTGACCAACTGGGGCGGCTACTCCGACCGGCAGGAGTTCGTCGGGCTGGACAACTACGTCCGGCTGTTCTCCGACGAGCTGATCCGTAAGGCGTTCTGGCACAACGTCTTCTTCCTGGTCACCGTGCCGTTGTTCACGATCGCGCTGGCCCTGTTCCTCGCCTTCCTGCTCAACGTGGGCGGGCGCGAGGACAGGGCCGGCGTACGGGGAGTGTTTGGCTCCGGCTTCTACCGGGTGGTGTTCTTCTTCCCGCAGGTGCTGTCGCTCGTGGTGATCGCGGTGATGTGGCAGCAGATCTACCGGGGTGACGGCCAGGGTCTGATCAACGGCCTGCTGATGCGGATCGGGCTGGTCGACGAGGAGAATCCGGTGGCGTTCACCGCCGATCCGGAGCCGTTCCTCGGTGTCCCGGCGGTGCTGTGGTGGCTGCTGTTCATCGCGGTGTGGAGCGGGGCCGGCTTCTACATGGTGCTCTTCTCGGCGGCGATGCAGTCGATCCCGAAGGACATCTACGAGGCGGCGCTCCTCGACGGCGCGGGCCGGGTGCACACCTTCTTCAAGATCACCCTGCCCCTGCTGCGGGACACCGTCTCGGTGGCCTGGGTGTACCTGGGCTTCATCGCGCTGGACATGTACGCCCTGGTCTTCGTGATGACGCCCAGCCAGGGCGGGCCGGACCACGCCAGCGAGATCTTCGCGTCGGTGCTGAACTTCACCGCGTTCCAGAAGGGCCAGTTCGGCTACGCCTGCGCGATGGGTGTGGCGCTGGCGATCTTCACGATCCTGCTGGCCGCGCTCCAGCTCCGGATCACCCGCCGCGAGCGGATCGAGTACTGATGGAGGCGCGAGGAATGAGCACGGTGACCCGTCCTCCCGGCGAGCGGAGCCGGGCGGCCGCACCCGGCCCGGCCACCCCCCGTGGCGGGGGTGGCGGTGGACTCGGCGGGCGAATCTTCAACGGCTTCTCCCACCTGTTCCTGGTGGTCTGGGCCGTCATGGTGATCTACCCGCTGCTGTGGGTGGTGATGTCGGCGTTCAAGAGCGACGCGGAGGTCATCCGCCAGCCCCTGTCGCTGATTCCGGAGAAGCTGAACTGGGACAACTTCTCCCGCGCCTGGGTCGACGGGCACCTCGGGTCGTTCTTCGGGAACACCCTGCTGGTCCTGGTCGGCAGCGTCGGGCTGACCATGCTGCTCGGCTCGATGGCCGCGTACGTGCTGGCCCGGTACGAGTTCCCCGGCAACCGGGCGATCTACTACCTGTTCCTGTCCGGGCTGACGCTGCCGATCTACCTCGCCGCGGTGCCGCTGTTCAAGGGCGTCTACAACATGGGCGTCGTCTTCCCGCTGCTCGGCCCGAACAGCCACCTGATGCTGATCCTGGTGTACGTCGCCTGGTCGCTGTCGTTCACCGTCTTCTTCATGCACTCGTTCTTCCGGACGCTGCCGAACGCGGTCGCCGAGGCGGCGCTGGTGGACGGGGCCTCGCACAGCCGGCTCTTCTTCAGCGTCATGCTGCCGATGGCCCGGCCGGGCCTGATCAGCATCGGCATCTTCAACGTGCTCGGCCAGTGGAACCAGTGGTACCTGCCGACGTTGCTGATGCAGTCGGTCTCCGGCGAGCCGAAGAACCAGGTGATCGCCCAGGGCCTGATCGAGTTGTCGGTCAACCAGGGGTACAGGTCCGACTGGAGCGGGCTCTTCGCCGGGGTGACCATGGCGATGCTGCCGGTGCTGGTGGTCTACATCGCGTTCCAGCGACAGGTGCAGTCCGGCCTGACCGCCGGCGTCGGCAAGTAAGGAAGGGCCCCCTCTTAACCCATACGGTCGAGAAGGGTTCCCTTCTCACCGCCTGCCGGGCCCGCCCTGCCGGCACGGTCGCCCGCCGGGGAGGGCGGGCGGGCAGGGCGGGCCCGACGCGGGTACGGAAGTGTCGTACGGGCCGGGCAGAATCGTGTTCGTGCTGGTGGCGGTGGTGGCGGACGAGCGGGGCGGCGGCGCGCTGCAACCGCTCGATCCGGCCGGTCACCCCACCGGGGCGGCCGAGCCGGTCACCGACCTGGCCGCCGCGGTGGCCGCCCGGGAGGCCGCCGACCGGCCCCGGTGGCTGTGGGCGTCGACCGCGACGACGTACCCGGCGTTGCTGCGGGCCGGGGTCCGCGTGGACCGGTGCCACGACCTGGAGCTGACCGAGGCGCTGCTGCTCGGCCACGACGGCCGCTGGGGCGAGCCCCGGTCGGTGGCGGCGGCCCTGGCCCGCCACGGTGGGGGGCCGGTCCCGCCCGACCCGCCGCCGCGTCCGGCCGACCCGCCCGGCCACGCCCAGGGCGCGCTCTTCGACGCCCGGCCCGGCCCGCCGCCGCCCGACCTCACCGACCTGATCCGGGTGTACGCCGACCAGGTGGCCCGGATCGCCGCGACGGCGCATCCCGGCCGGTTCCGGCTGCTGGTGGCCGCCGAGTCGGCCGGCGCGCTGGTCGCGGTGGAGATGGGGGCGACCGGGCTGCCCTGGCGGGTCGAGGTGCACGACGAGATCCTGGCGGACCTGCTCGGCGAGCCGTCCCCGGTCGGCGGGCCACCCCGGCGGCTGGCCGAGTTGGCCGGTCGGATCGCCGCCGCCTTCGGGCTGCGGCAGGTGCACGCCGAGTCCCCGGCCGAGCTGCTGCGGGCCTTCGCCCGGGCCGGGGTCGAGCTGCCCAACACCCGGGCCTGGGTGCTGCGCGGGGTGGACCATCCGGCGGTGCCCCTGGTCCTGGAATACAAGGAGCTGTACCGGATCTGGACGGCGCACGGCTGGGCCTGGCGGGACGCCTGGGTCTCCGGTGGCCGGTTCCGCCCCGAGTACGTCCCGGCCGGGGTGGTCTCCGGCCGCTGGGCCAGCCGGGGCGGGGGTGCGCTCCAGATCCCGAAGGTGATCCGGCGGGCGGTGGTGGCCGACCCGGGCTGGCGGTTCGTGGTCGCCGACGCCGGTCAACTGGAGCCGAGGGTCCTCGCCGCGGTCTCCGGTGACGCCCGGCTGGCCGCCGCCGGTGGCGCCGGTGACCTGTACGCCGCCCTGGCCCGGGACTCCTTCGGCGGTGACCGGCCCCGGGCCAAGGTGGCCCTGCTCGGCGCGATGTACGGCCAGACCGGCGGGGAGGCGGTGCCGGCCCTGGCGGTGCTGCGGCGCAACTACCCGACCGCGTTCGGGTACGTGGAGGCGGCGGCCCGCACCGGTGAGGCGGGTGGACTGGTCCGCTCCTGGCTGGGCCGGACCTGCCCACCCGGGTCGGCCGGGTTCGCCGGGCTGACCGGGGTGGGGGAGTCCGATCCGGAGCCGGTCGACCCGCAGTCGAACCGGGCCCGCGCGGCCCGCTCCCGGGGCCGGTTCACCCGCAACTTCGTCATCCAGGCCACCGCCGCCGAGTGGGCGTCCACGCTGCTGGCGACCCTGCGCAGCGCCCTGGCCGGCACCGACGCGGAGCTGGTCTTCTTCCAGCACGACGAGGTGCTGGTGCACTGCCCGGCCGAGCAGGCCGACACGGTGGCCGAGGCGGTGGCCCGCAGCGGCGACCGGGCCACGGCGTTGCTGTTCGGCGCCACCCCGGTCCGGTTCCCGTTGGACCTCTCCGTCGTCGGCTGCTACGCCGACGCCGCCTGACGATCCCCGTGGCGGGCGCTCCGACCGGTCGCGGTCATCTGCGTTCAATGTACGGAATATCCGTTTCGCCCCGACACTCATTCGGGAGGTGCTCGTTGCACCCGGTGTGCAGATCGCAGGAATGATCATCGCCGCCGGTGGCGGGCGCCGGATCGGTGGGCCCGAGGCCCTGCTGCACCAGGGCGAGCAGCCCCTGGTGCGCCGGTCGATCGACACCGTGACGGAGGCGGAGTGCGCGCCGGTCGTGGTGGTGCTGGGGGCGGCGGCCGACCAGGTCCGTGAGACCGCGGACCTGAGTGGAGCCACGGTGGTGGTCAATCGGGCCTGGGGGACCGGGGTCGGCTCCTCCATCCGGGCCGGGCTGGGGGCGCTGGCCGACGACGGGATCGAGGCGGTCGTGGTGGTACCGGTGGACATGCCGGGGCTCACCGTCGCCGCGATCCGGCGGGGCGCCGCGTTGCCGTACCCGGACGTGCTGGTCTGCGCCACCTACGGCGGGCTGCGCGGGTACCCGATGTTGTTCGGGCGTCGGCACTGGCCGGGCATCGCCACGCTGGCCAGCGCCGACGTCGGTGCCCGGCCGTACCTGCTGGCGCACAAGGACCAGATCGTCGACATCGCCTGCGACACCGTCGCCGACGGCAGCCGCGTCGACACCCCCGAACTGATGGCCCTCTACGGCCTCACCGTCCCACCCCAACGCATCCCCGCCTAACCCCCTGCCCCGCCTCCCGCCCCCTCCCCGGGCGTGGGCCGATCATGGAGTTGGCCGCCCCGGTCCGGGCCGTACGTGCCGCTAACTCCATGATCAACGCCACCCCCGGGGAGGGGAGTGGGAGTGGGAGCGGGGGTTAGGGGGTGGGGAGGGTGTTGGTGCGGGTGAGGGTCTGGTACCAGTAAGCGCTGTCCTTCCAGGTGCGGAGCTGGGTGTCGTAGTCGACGCGGATGATGCCGAACCGGCGGTCGTAGCCGTAGCCCCACTCGAAGTTGTCCAGCAGGGACCAGACGAAGTAGCCGCGCACGTCCGCGCCGCCGTCGATGGCGGCGCCGACCGCGTCGATGTGGCGGTACAGGTAGTCGACCCGGCGGTCGTCGTGGATCCGCCCGTCGGGGGAGACCTCGTCGGGGAAGGCCGCCCCGTTCTCGGTGATCATCAAGGGCTGGTTCGGGTACTCCCGGCTCAGCCGCAGCAGCAGCTCGGTCATCCCGCTCGGGTCGATGTTCCAGCCCATCGCCGTGTACGGGCCCGGCTGGGGCAGGAAGTCGACGTCGTCGGCGGCGATCCACGGGGTGTGCGCCGAGCTGCCGTGACCGTCGTTGTCCGAGCGGGCCGAGGTGCCGTCCCAGGCCCGGACCAGGGTGGTGGAGTAGTAGTTCACCCCGAGCACGTCCAGCGGCACCGCGATGGTCTTCTCGTCGCCGTCGCGCACGAACGACCAGTCGGTGACCGGCGCGGTGTCGGCGAGCAGGTCCGCCGGGTACGCCCCGGACAGCAGCGGCCCGAGGAACGCCCGGTTGGCCAGGGCGTCGATGCGCCGGACCGCGTCGGCGTCCGCCGCCGAGTCCGACGCCGGCCGGATCACGTGCAGGTTCAGCGTCACCGACAGCTCCGCCGCCGGGGCCAGCTCCCGGACCACCCGGCCGGCCAGGCCGTGCGCCAGGTTGAGATGGTGGACGGCGGCCAGCGCCCCGGCCGGCTCGGTGCGCCCCGGCGCGTGCACCCCGGAGCCGTACCCGAGGTACGCCGAGCACCACGGCTCGTTGAAGGTGGTCCAGGTGTGGACCCGGTCGCCGAGCGCGCCGACGATTCCGGCGGCGTACTCCTGGAAGCGCAGCGCGGTGTCCCGGGCCGGCCAGCCGCCGGCGTCCTCCAGCTCCTGCGGCAGGTCCCAGTGGTACATCGTGGCCACCGGTCGGACGCCCAGCTCCAGCAGCCGGTCCACCAGCCGGGAGTAGAAGTCGATCCCGGCCTGGTTGAAGGCCCCCGAGCCGCCGGGCTGCACCCGGGGCCAGGCGATGGAGAACCGGTACGCGTCGAGCCCCAGCTCCTTGATGTGGCCCAGGTCCTCGGCCCACCGGTGGTAGTGGTCGGCGGCCACGTCACCGGTGTCGCCGTTGAGCGTGCGTCCCGGGGTGTGGCTGTAGGTGTCCCAGATGGACGGGCCGCGCCCGTCCTCGGTGGCCGCGCCCTCGATCTGGTACGCCGCCGTGGCCGAACCCCACACAAAGCCCTCGGGAAAACTCCGTGCCGTCATCTACCCTGCCACCTCCGCGTTCACGACCTCACAGGTGTACCCCGACGAGTCGCCGGAGATCAACGAGACGCCGGCCACCCCGCCGACGTACGACACCTCGAACTCCGTGCCCGGCCCGTCGCCGGGGGACGGGACCCGGACCCGGGCCTGTTGCCCCTCCACCGGGGCGTACCAGCGCAGCCGGACCCCGTCGGCCCACTCGTAGTCCGGGCGGTCCTGCACCGCGCCGAACGGGATCACCGCGCCGGGGCGGGCGAGCACCGGCAGGCTGTCGAAGGCGTGCTTCTCGGTGAACCAGCCCGGCCCGTGCACCCGCGCCCCGCTGACCAGGTGCGTCCAGGTGCCGGCCGGCACGTAGTAGGTCACCACGCCGTCGGCGCTCATCACCGGCGCGACCAGCACGTCCGGGCCGAGCATGTACTGCCGGTCCAGGTACGCGGCGGTCGGGTCGTCGGGGAACTCCAGGACCATCGGGCGCATCATCGGCAGCCCCTCGCGGTGCGCCTCGTCGGCCGCTGCGGCCAGGTAGGGCATCAGGCCGAGCTTGAGCCGGGTGAAGTGGCGCAGCACGTCGACGGCCTCCTCGTCGTAGGCCCACGGCACCCGGTACGAGCCGGAGCCGTGCAGCCGGGAGTGCGAGGAGAGCAGCCCGAAGGCGATCCAGCGCTTGAACACCGCCGGGTCCGGGGTGCCCTCGAAGCCGCCGATGTCGTGGCTCCAGTACCCGAAGCCGGAGGCGGCCAGCGACAGCCCGCCGCGCAGCGACTCGGCCATCGCCACGAAGGTGGACTCGCAGTCGCCGCCCCAGTGCACCGGGAACTGCTGCCCGCCGGCGGTGGCGGAGCGGGCGAACAGCACCGCCTCGCCCCGGCCCCGCTCGGCCTCCAGCAGCTCGAAGACCACCTTGTTGTAGAGGTACGAGTAGTAGTTGTGCATCCGCTGCGGGTCCGACCCGTCGTGCCAGAGGACGTCGGTGGGGATGCGCTCGCCGAAGTCGGTCTTGAAGCAGTCCACCCCCATGTCGAGCAGCACCTTGAGCTTGCCGGCGTACCAGGCGACCGCGTCGGGGTTGGTGAAGTCGACGAGCGCCATGCCGGCCTGCCACTTGTCCCACTGCCAGACCGAGCCGTCCGGGTTGCGGACCAGGTACCCGGCCTGCCGGCCCTCCTCGAACAGGTAGGACCGCTGGGCGATGTACGGGTTGATCCAGACGCAGACCTTCAGGCCCCGTTCGTGCAGCCGGCGCAGCATGCCCTCGGGGTCGGGGAAGGTCGCCGGGTCCCAGACGAAGTCGACCCAGTGGAACTGCCGCATCCAGAAGCAGTCGAAGTGGAACACCGACAGTGGCAGGTTCCGTTCGGCCATCCCGTCGATGAACTCGGTGACCGTCTTCTCGTCGTACGAGGTGGTGAAGGAGGTGGACAGCCACAGCCCGTACGACCAGGCCGGCACCCGGGCCGGGCGGCCGGTCAGCGCGGTGTACCGGCGCAGCACGTCCTTGGGGGTGGGGCCGTCGATCAGGTAGTAGGTGAGCGACTGCCCCTCGACGCTGAACTGGGTCTGCGACACCACCTCCGAGCCGACCTCGAAGGAGACGTGCTCGGGGTGGTCGACGAAGACGCCGTACCCGGCGCTGCTGAGGTAGAACGGCACGTTCTTGTACGCCTGCTCGCTGGCGGTGCCGCCGTCGGCGTTCCAGATGTCGACGGCCTGGCCGTTCTTGACGTACGCCCCGAACCGTTCGCCCAGGCCGTAGATCGTCTCGCCGACGCCGAGGGCCAGCCGATCGTGGACGTACTTGCGGCCCTCGCCGTCGGTGACCACGCCGACGCTGCGCTCGGTGGAGGAGGTGACCACCGCGCCGTCGCGCAGGAAGTCCACCTGCCAGGCGTCGACCAGGCGGACCCGGACGGTCAGGTCGCCGGTGGTCAGCGACGCGGTCAGCCCGGTGACGTCGACGGCGACCGGGTGGTCGGTGCCGGTGTTCAGCGCGAAGCGGGGCTCGCGGGCGAGGCCGCCGACGTGGTGGCCGATGGTCACCCCGACGACGCCGGGGGCGGGGGAGAAGAACTTGACCGTGACGACCGGCCGGTTGAGGGTGTCCCCGCGCCCGTTGATCGGGCCGGTGGGCGCGAACACGGTGAAGCCGCGTTTCTCCACCTCGACCGATTCGACGACCCGGGGGCGCAGCACGCTGACCCCGGGGCGCAATAGCCAGTACCCGTCGGTGAACTTCACTTCTCGGCTCCTACGGTGATGCCACGGCTCAGCGTGCGTTGGAAGATGAGGAAGAAGACGATGGCCGGGACGAGGCTGATCAGGGCCCCGGCGTTCGTCGTCGGGGCGTCCATCAGCCGGTCACCCTGCAACGACGCGAGGGCCACCGGGATCGTCTGGGTCTGGTTGTCGATGAGCATCACCAGCGGGATCAGGAACTCGTTCCAGGTCCAGATGAAGAAGAAGACCAGCAGGACCGCGAGGGTCGGGCGCACGTTGGGCAGCACCACCCGCCACAGCACGGTCCACGTGCCGGCCCCGTCGAGCGCCGCGGCCTCCAGCAGGCCCCTGGGGAAGGTGCCGAGCACCGAGGCGAGCAGGTAGGTGCCGAAGGCGCTCTGGATGACGGTGAAGATGATGATCACGACGAGTCGGGTGTTGTAGAGGCCGACCTCCTTGGCGAAGTAGTAGAGCGGGTAGACCAGTGACTCCTGCGGGAGCATGTTCGCCAGCAGGAACAGGCCCACGATCCAGAGCCGGCCCCGGACCCGGCCGATGCCCAGCGCGTACGCGTTGAGCAGGGAGACCACGACCGCGAGGACCGCGACGGAGCCGGCGATGAGGGTGGAGTTCCACAGTTTCAGCGGGAAGTCGACCTGCGTCCAGTACGCGCGCAGGCCCTCGGTGTAGAACTCCGACGGCCAGCTCAGCGGCCCCTCGGTGGAGTACTGCCCCGGCGGCTTGAACGCGTTGAGCAGCATGAACGCGAACGGCACCAGCATCAGCAGGGCGCCGACGGTGACCACGGCGAGCACGATCCACCGGCCCGCGCCCCGGTGGTGCCGGTCCCGGGCGCGGGCGGGGCGGCCGGGCGGCGGCGCGGTGACCGGGGTACCGGTGGGGGTGGCGGTGACCGACATCAGAGGCCCCCGTCCCGGCGCTCGGCCCGGCTCTGCGCCCGGATGAACAGCAGCGCCACCACCACGATGATCAGGGTGAGCACGGTGGAGATCGCCGAGCCGTACCCGACCTGGAGTTTCTTGAAGAAGGTGAAGTACGCGAAGTAGGAGGGGACGTTGGTGGCGTTCTCCGGGCCGCCCCGGGTCAGCGCGTAGATCGGCCCGAACACCTTCATGGCGGCGATGGTGCAGGTCAGGGCCACCACGAAGGTCTCCGGGCGGATCTGCGGCAGGGTGATCGCCCGGAACCGGTGCCACCAGCCGGCGCCGTCGAGCTCCGCCGCCTCGTACAGCTCCGGGTCGACCCGCTGCAGCGCGGCCATGAAGACGACTACCGGGTAGCCGATCTGCACCCAGATCATCACGCCCATCACGGCGGGCAGGGCGGTGTCGGGGTCGCCGAGCCAGTCGTGGCGCAGCGCGCCGAGCCCGATCGCGTCGAGCGCCCCGTTGAGGGCGCCGTCGGGGCGCAGGATCCAGCCCCAGACGATGCCGGCGACCACCACCGGCAGCACCTGCGGGAGGTAGAAGGCGGCGCGCAGGGCGGCGGCGGTGCGGGGTCGGAACCGCCGCCCGATGGTGTCGAAGAGCAGCGCGGCGAGGACCAGCCCGACGACGGTGGGCGCCACCACCATCGCCACGATCATGGCGAGGGTGTTGCGGAACGAGGTCCAGAACACCTCGTCGGTCCAGAGCCGCTGGTAGTTCTCCAGGCCGACGAAGGTCGGGTCGCCGACGCCGGACCAGCGGGTCAGCGACAAATAGCCGGTGAACAGCAGCGGGCCGCCGATGACCAGGACGAACAGCACCGTGCCGGGGACGAGGTAGAGCCAGTACGTCGCGTCGCCGCCGCGGCGTCGGCGGCGGGTGCCGTGGTCCGGGGCCGCGCGGTCCGCGGCGGCCAGGGTGTCGGATGCAGCCATGGGGTTTCCCTCCGGTGCCGGGTGGGCGGGTCGCCCCGCCCACCCGCCTCCTCGTCAGCCGCGCTGGATCTCCGTGACCCCCTCGGCGTACGGTTTCGCGATCGAGGTGAGCACCTCGTCGGGGGACTTGGACTGGTTGATCAGGCTCTGGAAGCCGGAGACCAGCACGTCGTAGTAGCCGGGCACCGGCCAGTCCGGGTAGAAGGCGAGGCCGTCGGCGGCGCTGATCGCGTTGAAGTTCTCGATCAGCTTGCGGTCCTTCGGGTCGGTGATCGCCGCCGGGTCGCCCGCGACCGGGACACCGCCGTTGTTGCCGATCAGCGCCTGGATCTCCGGCCGCATCGTGATGTCGATGAAGTCGTACGCCAGGTCCTTGGCCTTGCTGGTGGTCGGGACCACCCAGAGGTTGCCGGAGGAGCCGGCGTTGAGGGTGTTGCCGGGGAAGAGGAAGCTGTCCCAGTCGGCCTTGATCTCGGTCTTGAACCGGCCGAACCACCAGCTCCCGGAGACGATCATGGGGGTCTTGCCGGCGATGAACGCGGTGCCCATGTCCTCGGCCTTGGCGCTGGCGGCGTCCTTGGCGACGTAGCCCTTGCGGACCCACTCGGCGAAGGTCTGCGCGCCGTAGCGCAGCGGGTCGGCGGTGAAGTCGACCGGGTTCTTGTAGAGCTGGTAGTTGTCGACGAAGGAGCGGTCGGCCTTGGCGAGGGCGAGCTGGTAGAAGAGCTGGCCGGCCGGGTACTCGGCGCCGGCGGTGCCCAGCGGGGTGATCCCCTTGGCCACGAAGGTGTCCATCACCGTGGTCAGCTCGGCGAGGGTGGTGGGCACCTGCACGCCGTGCTCGGCGAAGAGGTCCTTGTTGTAGTAGACCATCACGTACTCGCCGTAGTTCGGCACGCCGTACCAGTTGCCGGAGCCCATCACGCCCTTGTCGTCGTAGCGGGCGGTGGTCTGGAGGCTGGGGCTGAGCGCCTTGTCCCAGCCGCGTGCGGTCGCCTCGGCGGTGAGGTCGGTGAGCAGGCCCTGCTTGGACAGCAGCCCGGCGGTGGCGTTGCCCTTGTTGTACTCCATCACGTCCGGACCCTCGTCCGAGTTGATGATCATGCCGGCGTTCTGCTGGATCTGCTCGAACGCCTTGCGCTCGAAGCGCACCTCGACGCCGGGGTGCTCGTCCTTGAAGATCTCGATCGCGCGGTCCCAGGCGATGCCCATCGCGCTGTTGGCGCTCTCGTAGTGCCAGAGTTTGAGCACGCTGGCGTCGCTGCCGCTGTCGTCGTCACCGCAGGCCGTCAGGGTGGTCGCCGCGACGGCGGCCAGCGTCACCGCCGCGGCGACCGTACGAAATCGGTGCATTGGCATTCTCCTCGGGAGTATCGAGCCGGTACTCGGGTGGCCCGTCGTCGCGTGGCAGCGCGGCGGCGGGCCGGTGTCATGAGGGGTGTTCCGTGCGGGGCGCGCCGACGGCCTGTCGTCGTACCGGCCCGCTGGATCCCCGGACCTCCAACGTGCAGGGCAGCAACTCCTGGTGCAGCGCCGTGCCGTCGTCGCGCACGTGGCGCAGCAGCGCCTCGATGGCGATCCGCCCGACGGCCGTGCCGGGGGAGGTCATCGTGGTCAGGGCGGGGGTGGCCAGCTCGGCCACCTGCGGCGAGGTGACCATCGAGACGACCGACACGTCGTCGGGCACGGTGCGGCCGTGGGCGGTGAGCTCGCCGAGGATGCCGAAGACGGCGCTCTCGTTCATGGCGAGCACGGCGGTGAGGTCGGGGGCCCGGCCGAAGGCCGTGGTGAGGGCGTGTCGGCCGCCGGCCGCGCTCTCCTCGGCGGGGATCATCACCGGCGTCACCCCGTACCCGGTCATCGCGGCGGCGAAGGCGTCGCGCGAGCGCAGCGCCGGGCCGTACCCGCCGGCGAGGGCGGCGGCGGAGTGGTTGACGTGGACGATGCGGCGGTGGCCGAGGTCGACGAGGTGCGCGACGGCGTCGCGGACGGTCCGGTCGAAGTCGATGTCGACGTAGGACAGGTCGGCGGTGTCCCCGGTGCGGCCGATGAGCACCACCGGGACGCGGGCCTCCCGCAGTACGCCGACGCGGGGGTCGTCGACCTGCACCTCCATCAGCACGACGCCGTCGAGCATGCGCTGGCTGGCCAGTCGGCGCAGGCCGTCGAGGTCGCCGGCGTCGACGGGGGAGAGCACCAGGTGGTAGCCGGCCGCGCTGGCGGTGGCCGCGGCGCCGGTGACGAAGGCGGACTCGGTGGCGCCGAGGCCGCGTTCGTCCAGCGGCAGGAGCAGGCCGAGGATGCGGCTGCGCCGGCTGGCCAGGCCGCGGGCCAGCGCGTTGGGTTGGTAGTCCAGTTCGGCCATGGCCGCCAGGACCTTCTCCCGGGTGGCCTGGGAGATCGGGCGGGCGCCGGTGAGCGCGTACGACACGGTGCTGACCGAGACCCGGGCGAGTCGGGCGACGTCCTGCATGGTGGCCATGGCGCACCTCCCGCACCGGCTGGCCGGGGCCTGTCGGGCCGTCTGTCGAAACGCTTCGACGAAGCGCTTCGACAGACCGTAGGACACGTGTTACGAGGCCGTCAATAGCCGATGACAAAAACGGGCACGCCCGTCCAGCCGGTCACCAGCCGACGTGGTCGCGGGCTGTTTCGCGACCGTTTGCCGGATTTGTGACCGCCGGACGGGCGGGTGGGCGCGGCGGGTCAGCCGTCGGTGGTGAAGCGCTCCAGCAGCGAGGGGGCGACCAGCCCGATCGCGGCGAGCACCGCGACCGCCGTCATCACGCCGCGCAGCACGACCGTCTCCGTCTTGCTGCCGGTGCGCAGCGCCATCTTGCTCGGCAGCCGCACCGGCATCCACATCCGACGCTTGATCGGGATCGGCCACAGGATCGGCACCCCGGCCCGGGTGATCAGGTCGCCGAGGATGTGCACGAAACAGCCCACCCCGACCGCGAGCCCGATCAGCGGGTAGCCCCGGCCGCCGGGGAGGTTGGCGTAGGTGAACCAGGCCGCGCCGGCCGACACCAGGGTCACGACCACCCAGCCGGCCCGCTCCGCCCACTTGTCGAACAGGCCCCGCAGGGCCAGACCGATCATGAAGAACAGGATGCCGATCACGGCCCACTTGCCGTACGTGGCGCAGAGCCAGGTGGTGCCCCAGCCGACCAGGACGGTGAACGGGATGGTGTGGGTCAACGTGCGGTGCCCGTTGTTGCGCCGGGGGTCCTTGCTGAGCTTGGTGGCGTAGTAGACGCCGAGGGAGAGCTTCTCGATCACCTCGGCGGCGAAGAGGCTCACCACGCCGAAGGTACGGGCGACCGTCGCCCCGCCCCGGTTGCGGGTCACCTTGCCGGAGAGGTCCAGGTCGGGAAAGAGCGCGCCGCCGGCGCAGACCGCCGTCCCGACGGCCAGGGCGAGAGGCGACTGCTCGTAGTCGGCGAACTGGTGCAGCGCCCACGAACCGGTCAGCCACACCGCCGCGCCGGACAGCGCGTGGGACGGTCCCATCATCTCGCGTCACCCTCCCCGGGAATCGTGATCGACAACCTACGCCACCGGGCCGGGACGCTGTCGAGGGGGATCATGTCGGCCGTCCAGGATGGACGGATTCAGGCGGCGGGGCGGAAACTCTGCCGGATCATCAGGAAGTAGGTCGCGTTGACCTGCCAGTCGAACTCGCCGGTCCGCCAGGCCACCGTGTACGCCCGGCCCGGCGCGGTGACGACCAGCAGGCGGGCGCTGTGCAGCGGGTCGCCGGCCGCGTCCCGCCACCGGCACTCCCACAACGCCGCCGTGCGGAACAGGTCCAACCCGGAGATCTCCACCCGCTGGTAGTCGGCGAGCGCGCCGGCGGCGGTGAGCCGGCGCTCCTGCGCCCGCCAGTACCCGACCGGGTCGGCCGGCACCGCGACCTCACCGACGCTGAGCAGCCGGGCGCCCCGGGGCTCCCGGAAGCAGGTGGTCCCCGCGTCGGTCCACCGTAGCCAGCCCACCGGCGCCGCGATCCGGAACCCGCCCGGGTCGCGGTACCAGGTCCAGCCGGGCACCAGGGCGAACTCCCCGTCGGGCGGGGCGGCCGAGCGGACCGGGACCGCGCCACCCGGGGCCGGGCCGCCGCAGGGGAACGCCGCCGCCCGG
>NZ_LRQV01000045.1 GCF_001567585.1 Micromonospora rosaria | reverse complement strand
CCCGGCCCCCTTCGACCGGTCCACGCCGGGCAGCCCCCTTCCGCGCAGGTTGGGGGCTTTCCTCGCTTTCCACCCGTGTTGCGAGAATCATTCCCCTATCCTGGGGTCGTCGGCCGGCGTCGCCCGGCCGCCCGCACCACCGTCCCGCGCTGCTCCGCCCGACCGGTGAGCGGCTGATCCACATAGAGCGCGCCCCTTCGTCGCCGGGCCGGCGGTGAGGGGGCGCGCGTTGTCGTCTTCTCCCCGGGCCGCTGCGGCGAATGGTGGCCCCAGCCCCGTTCGCACCCTCCCCACGAGGTAAGAGCAGATTCACCCTGTCCGCACCTAAACGCAGAGATATTTCGGGTTTGGCTACAAGGCGAGGAAAGTTCTCATAGCTTAGGTTTCGGCAGCTACAACCGATTTGTAGCAGGGGACGCCCCGCCTGAGGTGTGGTGACCCTGTCTGGTACGAGGAGAGGGCAGAGAGCTCCGATGTCCAACTACCTAGAGAAGAACGCAACCTCCGACCGGGCCACGGCGGCCACTCGCCGCCGTCGGCTCTGGTGGGTGGGCGGCGTGGCCGGATTGACCGGAATGGTGAGCCTCGCCGCCGTGGGCGTCGCCGGCACCGCCGTGGCGGTCGGGGTGAGCGACCTCAAGCTGGCCGTCGCCCAACAGATCGCCAGCGGCGGCGACCAGGGCCGCGAGGACAACCGATCCGACCAGGACAACCGCTCCGACCAGGACAACCGCAAGGACAACGGCAACGGCAAGGGATCCACCCAGAACAACCGGGAGAACGAGAACCGCCGGGAGAACGAGGACCGCCGGGAGAACGAGGACCGCCGGGACGACAAGCGGGGGAAGGAGGTGCCCTGCAACACGGACAGGCTGATCCAGGCGATCATCTTCGCCAACGACAACCACGGTGGCGACACCGAGCTGCGCCTGGCGAAGGACTGCACCTACACCCTCACCCGCAGCGACCACGGCAACGGTCTGCCGGTGATCACCAACCGGGTGACCCTCACGGGCGAGCACACCACGATCGTCCGGGACGCCACCGCCGACTACTTCCGCATCCTCAACGTCGGCCCCGGCGGGCACCTGACCGTCAAGGGCGTCACCGTCAAGGGCGGCCAGACGCTGCCCTACTGGAACGGCCCGACGCCGCACTCGGTGTGGTCGGCGTACTCGACCTCGACCGAGGTCACCGAGGCGGTCAAGGCCGGCAAGCAGCTCGACAAGGCGCTCGCCACCGAGGGCAAGGCGGCGCTGAAGGCGGCGCCGAAGGTCTCCCCCAAGCCGGGGCTGGCCGCGCCACTGGTGGAGTACCCCGGATGGTTCGACGGGGCCGGCATCCTGGTGCAGCCGGGCGGCAGCGCCGACCTGGTGGACACCAGGATCATCCACAACCAGGCCGGCGGCAACGGCGGCGGCCTGGCGAACTACGGCACCACGCAGGTACGCAAGAGCGAGATCGCCCACAACACGGCGTTCTTCTTCGGCGGTGGCATCTTCAACGCCGGCCTGCTCAAGGTGAACGAGTCGAAGATCAAGGACAACACCGCCATCATCGGCGGTGCCGGCATCTCCAACGGCGCTCCGCGGATCTTCAAGAAGGACATCGACGCCGGGACCGTCATCGTCGACAAGACCGACCTCGTCGACAACGAGACCCTCGGCTTCGGCGGTGGCCTGCTGGACGTCGGCGGCACCACCAACGTCTACAACTCGCACATCGTCTCGAACACCGCGGTGGTCGCCGGCGGTGGCATCGCGACGGCGGACGCCCAGCTCAACCTGCGGCACACCACCGTGGCGCGGAACAGCACCGCGGGCGTCGGCGGCGGCCTCGCCATCACCTTCGGCAGCGCGGCCACCATCGAGAAGAGCGTCATCAAGGAGAACACGGCCGGCTTCTTCGGCGCCGGGCTGTTCAACTCGCACAGCACCACCACGCTGCGCGAGACCGAGGTGCTGGGCAACCGGGCCATCGGCCCGTTCTCGTTCGGCGGCGGCATCTTCAACTGGGACGGTCAGGTCACCCTGACCAAGTCGACGGTCGCCTTCAACTTCGCCACGTTCCCGCCGGGGGGAATCTTCACCAACAACTCCGGCGTGTCCCTGGACGAGAAGACGGCGGTCACCGGCAACCGGCCGACCAACTGCAAGGGCAGCTTCACCACGATCCCGCGCTGCTTCGGCTGACCACGGGGTAACGTGCGGCCGACCACCGGCGGCACGAGGCACGAACCAGGGCCGGCCCCCTTCCGCTCCGCGCGGAAGGGGGCCGGCCCACGGGTACGTCAGCGCTGGACGAAGACCGCCACGCTGCGCGCCGGCACGGTGAACGTGCCCGTGTCCCGGTCGAACGACGCGGTCCGCAGCACCGGGTCCGCCGAGTCCCGCAGCACCGGGTGCAGCGACACGTCCGCCCCGCGCAGCCCGGTCACCCGCTGCGTCGCCGCCCGCCCGGTGGCGTTGAAGACCACGGTCACCGACCGCCACTGGCGGTCCAGCCCCCGGCCGTCCACCGTCATGGTCAGCACGCCCGGCGTCTCCTGCGGACCGGAGAGCGGGAAGGCCACCCGCTGCTGCACCTGGGCGGCGGTGCTCAACCCGAACACCGGCGACGAACGGCGGATCCGCAGCAGCTCGGCGTACCGGGCCCGGGTCAGCTCGACCGCCGCGCAGTCCGGCACCAGCGCCGGGTCGGCCAACAGCGGCTGCGCGTACGGCCACTTGTCCCGGTTGTCCGCCGCCGGGGGCAGGCCGATGCCGAACCCGTTGCCCTGCCGGCAGTCCCACCGGATCTGGTTGAACCAGTCTCCCGAGTTGTACGAGTTGCGGTCCAGCGACTTCGACCGCAGCAGCTCGGTGCCGGTGGTGACGAACCCGGCGCCCTGCCCCATCACCACCGTGCCCAGCGCCAGCACCTGCATCCGCGCCCGGTCGGCCGCCGGGGTGTCCTGCGGCAGCTTGTACGCCAGCGCGTCGTACAGGATCTCGTTGTCGTGCGCGTCGACGTAGGTGACCGCCTCCCCCGGCGCGGCGGTGTACCCGGCCGGCGCGCCGTTGTAGTCGACCTCGCCGCCGGTGACCGACCGGCCGGCCGAGTCGGTGAACCGGTAGTCGCGCAGGTTGCCGGTCAGCCCCACCTTGATCTGGTCGTGGGAGTGCAGCAGCCGGGCCCGCTGCTCCGCCTCGGTGCCGTTGACCGGGTCGCCGTTGGGGTCGGTGAACAGGCCGGAGGCGAAGCCCTGCTGCCGGGGGTTCGGGTCGAACGGGCCGCCGCCCCGGACCGCGTCGCGGAGCCGGTCGTTGAAGGTGCCGATCCCGGTGCCGGCCAGGTTGGCCTGGGTGGCCTGGACGAACCGGGCGTCGTCGGCCACCTCGCCGAAGTTCCAGCCCTCGCCGTAGAGCAGGATGCTACGGCCGTCCACGCCGTCCCGGGCCAGGGTCAGCTTGTCCAGCGCGGCCCGCACGGCCAGGATGTTCGCCTTCGGGTGGTGGCCCATCAGGTCGAACCGGAACCCGTCCACCTTGTAGTGCTTCGCCCAGGTGACCATCGAGTCGACCACCAGCTTGCCCATCATGGCGTGCTCCGGCGCGGTGTTCGCGCAGCAGGTGGAGTTGGCCACCGTGCCGTCGTCGAGTAGCCGGTGGTAGTAGCCGGGCACGATCTGGTCGAGCACCGACGTCGGGTCCGCCCCGGCGGCGGAGGTGTGGTTGTAGACCACGTCCAGCACCACCCGCAGGCCGGCGCCGTTGACCCCGGCGACCATCCGGCGGAACTCGGTGGTGCGGGCCGCCCCGGCCGGGTCGACCGCGTACCCGCCCTCCGGCACGGTGTAGTGCAGCGGGTCGTACCCCCAGTTGTAGCCGTCGGTGTCGGCGACCGCCGCGACGCACTCCTGCTGCCGCGGCGAGTCCGGCGGCAGGGCCGCCAGGTCGCAGTCGGTCCGGCGCTGGTCGGCCCGGCGTTCCGGGATGGTGGCGAAGTCGAACGTGGGCAGCAGGTGCAGGTGGGTGACCCCGGCGTCGCCGAGGCCGCGCAGGTGTGTCATCCCGGTGCTGGCCGGGTCGGTGAAGGCGAGGTAGGTGCCCCGCCGGTCCGCCGGGACGCTGTCGTCGGCGACCGAGAAGTCCCGCACCGACAACTCGCTGATCTGCACCTTCGCCGACGGGACCGCCGCCGGCTTGCGCAGCCCGGCCCAGCCCGCCGGGGCCAGCGCCGGGTCGGCCAGGTCGACGAGCTGGCTGTGCGTGGAGTCCGGGGCCAGGGCCACCGAGTACGGGTCGGTCACCGCCACCGTGGCGAGCCGCTGCGTCGCCGGCTGCCACGCCCGCACCTGGTACCGGTAGTACCGGCCGGTCCAGCTCCGCTCCCCGCGCACCGACCAGACGCCGGTGCGGTCGTCCCGGCGCATCGCCACCGTGCGGGGCTGACCGGTCGGGGTGTCGAAGAGCTGCAGCGCCACCGTCTGCGCGGTGGGCGCCCAGACGGCCAGGCTCGGGCGTCCCCCGGTGAAGGTCGGCCCCAGCTCGGCGGCGGTCGCCGCCCGGTAGACGTCGTCGAGCACGCCGGGGATCTGCACCCCGGTCGCGCCGAGCAGCCGCCCGGTGTGGTCGCGTTCGGTGACCAGGAGCTGCCCGCGCAGCGCCGCCGGGACCGTCGCCAGGTCACCCCGGTCGAGGGTGAACGTCCGGTGCGCCCACAGGTGCGGGAAGGCCGCGCGCTGGGCCTCGGTGAGCCCGTTGCGCTGTGCGGTCAGCGGCAGCGAGGTGTACCGGCCGGACAGCTCCCCGTCAACCACGCTCACCCCGCCGTCGGCGGCGCTGACCAGGGCGTACGTCCGCCCGTCGGTGGCCGGCACCGACCAGGCCACGGTGGACCGGTCGATCCAGTGCGCCCGCTGCCGGGTGATGTCGAGGTCCTGACCCGGGCCGCTCGCGGTGGACGGCAGCACCCGGCCCGGGGTGGCCGCGAGCAGCCACACCTCCCGACCCGCCTCGGCGAAGTCGAGCCGCTGGTCGGTGGGGAGGTCCTTCTCGTCGCCCCGATGAATGATGTACGACAGCCCGGTCGCCCCGTCGGCCAGCGGCACCCGGTACACCGCGCCGAACGAGTCCACCTCGGCCGGCGGCAGCGGCTTCGCCCAGTCCGTCGGCTCGGCCGCGCCGTCCCAGACGTGCAGCCCCCAGCCGTCGTAGTTCCCGTCGGCCCGACGGTGGTGGATCACCGCCGTCGACTCGTCGACCGGTGGGTCCGGTTCACCGGTGGCCGCCTCCCGGCTCGGGTGCACCGTCGGGTCGCCCTGTCTGATCCAGACCTCGCCGGTGCTGGCCACGTCGATGGTGCGGTCGGCGTCGACGTCCTTGTTCCCGTCGGCGTCGACCACCAGGAACCCGACCGACCGCGCGCCCGGCTTAAGCTTCACCCAGGCGAACCGGCCGTACGAGTCGGTGCCGGCGAACGGCTGCCCCTTCGGCCACTCGGTGACGTACCCCGGGTCGATGTCGCCCCAGGCGTACAGGTTCCAGTCGTCGTAGCGGCCGTCGGGGCGCTGGTAGTGCACCACCGCCCAGTCCCGGGACGCGCTGGTGTCGGGGGTGCCGACGGTGGCGCTGGTCCGGGCGGTGGCGGTGCGGCCCCGGCCGTCGCGGACCACCGCCTTGTACTCGATCCGGGTGCCGCCGGGCAGCCCGGTCAGGTCGTGGTGCACGGTGTACGGCGCGCGGTGGGCGCTGCCGAGCAGGGTCCACCGCCCGCCGTCGACCCGGGCGGCGACGGTGACGGTGGCCAGCGGGTCGCCGGCCACCTCGGCGGTGACGGCGGCCCGGGTGGCGACCGGGGCGTCGGCCTGCGGGGCGGTGAGGGTCAGCCGGGGCGTGCCGGCGGGCAGGGCGACCGGTGTACCGGCCCGGTGCACCACCGCCGACAGCGGCGGGACGGTGACGGTGAGCCGGCCGTCCGGCCCGGCGACGGCCGCGCTGCTTGCGCCGTAGATACCGGTGAACCGGGCACCGGGCGACCAGGTGTCCACGGTGACAGTCTGCGGGGTGTCGGCGTTGTTCGCCGCGACGAGGTACTCGGTGCGGGTGCGCGGGTCGAAGCGGGAGAAGGCGAAGACGCCGGGGCCGTCGGCCGCGTACCGGGTGACCTGGACGCCGTCGCGAAGCGCCGGGTGCGCCGCGCGGAGCCGACCCAGCTCGGCGATGGCGCGGTAGAGCGGGTGCCGCCGGTCGAACTGGTCCTCGGCGTGGGTGCGGTCGGTGCCGAGCAGGTCGTCGTCGAGGTAGTCGGGCACCTTCGAGGCGAACATGGTCTGCCGGGAGTCCTTGTCCCCACCGGGGCCGGTGAAGCCCTGCTCGTCGCCGGAGTAGACCACCGGCTGCCCCCGGGTGAGGAACATGAGCTGGTGGGCGAGCTGGTCGCGGCGCAGGTGGCTGGCCGGGTCGGTGCCACCGGAGGCGATGAACGAGCCGATCCGGCCCATGTCGTGGTTGCCGAGGAAGGTGGTCAGCCGCCGGGCGTCGGTGTCCCGGGCGGCGTACAGGTCGTCGCGGGCGTACACGTCGGCGAGGGCCTTCGCGGAGCCGGGGCCGGCGGTGAAGCCCCGGGCCGCCTCCTGGAAGGCGAAGTCCAGGGTGGCCGGCAGCCCGCCCTGCCGCACGTACGTCGAGGTGACCTCGGGGTCAGCGCTGTAGACCTCACCGAACATGAAGAAGTCCGGCTTGCCGGCCCGCTCGGCGGCGCGCTCGACGCCCTGACTGAACTGCGGCCAGAAGTCGAGGTTGACGTGCTTGACGGTGTCCAGCCGGAAGCCGTCCACCCCGGTCTCGGTGACCCAGTCGGCGTAGATCTTCGTCAGCCCGCGCACCACCTCGGGCCGCTCGGTCCACAGGTCGTCCAGGCCGAAGAAGTCGCCGTACTCGCTGTTCTCGCCGACGAAGGTGGAGTCGCCCCGGTTGTGGTACATCGTCGGGTCGTTGAGCCACGCCGGGACCTTGACCTTCGCGTCGGCGGGGGTGGCGAAGGTCGGGGTGTACGGGAAGGAGTCCCGGTTCACCGCCGGGAAGTCCCGGGTACCGTCGGCGTAGTGGCGGTCCTCGAAGGCCCGCCCCTGCGCGTCGGTGTACGGCGCGGTCTTCTTGTCGACGTAGGAGTACCGGTCCTCGGCGTAGGTGATGACGTCGGCGGTGTGGTTGACGATGACGTCGAGGTAGACCTTGATCCCGCGCCGGTGCGCGGCCTTGACCAGCTTCTTCAGCTCCTCGTTAGTGCCGAAGTGCGGGTCGACCTGGGTGAAGTCGGTGATCCAGTAGCCGTGGTAGCCGGCCGAGACGTCGTCCCCGCTGCCCTGCACGGGGCGGTTGGTGAACACCGGGGCGAGCCAGATCGCGGTGGTGCCCATCCCCTCGATGTAGTCGAGGTTGTCGAGCACTCCCTTGAGGTCACCGCCCTGGTAGAAGCCCTTGTCGGTGGGGTCGAGGCCGGTGCGCAGCCGGTCGCCGGTGAGGCCACCGGCGTCGTTGCGCCGGTCGCCGTTGGCGAACCGGTCCGGCAGCAGGAAGTAGAACTGTTCGGCCCTCCCCGCCGGGGCACCGGCGGCGAGCAGGTCCGCCGCCGACGGCTCGGTGCGCCACTGGCGCGCCCCGGCGGCGGCGAGCGGGTCGGTGCCGGGCTCGACCCTGGCCGGCCGCCCGGTCGGCTCGGCGCCGAGCTGGTGGACGACGACCGGGGTACCGACGAGGGCGAGGGTGAGGGTGGAGACCAAGGCGAGCAGCGCTCTGCGCGGCAGCGGCGGGGGTTTCATCGACGGCCTTCCTCTGGTCGCTGATTGGCCCGCACGCTAGCCCTTGCCGAAACATTCTGCAATACCTTGCAAACAGAGCCGCAACAAGGTCATCATCTTGCGCAAGACAGCGCGGAGAGGGGGCAGCGCGAACCGCCGAGCGGATCACCCGGGGCGGTCGGCGGGCGGGGACCAGCCGGGTGGGCAGGGCCTGCCGGCGGGCGGGGATCAGCCGCCGGAGCAGGGCGAGCCGTTGACGGTGCAGCGCACCGGACGGGTGCTCGGGCCCGTCCGTTCGAGGTGGAACCGCAGCACGGCCGAGCCACCGGGCGGCAGGTCGACCCCGCCGACGTAGCTGAAGACACCGTCGGACATGGACCCCCGACCCTGCTCGGCGCTCTCCACCCAGGCGGTCACCAGCCGCCCCTGCGGGTACACCAGCCGCACCTGCCACGGCTCGGACCCCGACCCGGCGTTGGTCAGCCGCAACTCCCCGATGAAGGCGTCACCGTAGTTGCCGACGACCCCGTACCGGCCGGTCACCTCGGAGCGGGGTGCGTCGGGGCTGGGCTGCCCGGACGCCTGCGCCGGGCGGGACGGTCGCGGCGACCGGGCCGGCGTCGGCTCGGTGGGCTCGGGCGACTCGGAGCCCTGCGGCGTCCGGGGCAGGTCGGTGGAGCGCGGCGACAGGCCCGGCACGGCGGGCGGCGCCGGCGTCCGCACCGCCACCTCGGGCGTCGGCGCGGAGGGCTCGTCCTCGGCCGGCGGCAGCGCCGGCAGCGAGACACCCGCCCCACTCGATCCGAAGTGGACGTCGTCGGTGAGCCCCTGCCCCTGACTCGAACAGAACGCCACCACCATCAGCACGACCATCACGATCACGCCGACCGACACCACGATCCAGGGCGAGGACGCCACAGCATTGGCACGGACCGAATGCTGCGCGCGACGCGTGCCGGACATACCCCTCCCCGGTCGGTCCCGTCCGGAGAGCGTAGCGATCGTGGGCAATGTCGGAAAGTACCGGGGTGATCACGGAACTTCCCCGACAGCGCCGAGAAGGCCGCCGAACGCTCGCCGATCCTGGTTGGAGCCCGGTCAGCCGGTCCGAACCACGGTGCAGATGACCGGGCCCTCGTCGGTGCCGCGCAGCAGGTAACGATACCGCTCACCCGGCACCCGACGCCCCTCGCCGTCCAGGAACTCCCACTCCACGGCCACCATGGTCAGCAGGGCGGAGACCGGCTGGACCTCGCTGATGAGAGCGTTCGCCGCGATCAGCGCCCGCTCCTGGTAGTCCGGGGCGGCGCCGATGAACGAGAGCGCCACCGCGGCCGGGCTGGTGAAGGTGAAGCTGTAGGTGTCCGCGACCACCAGCCCCGGCAGGGCGTAGCAGCCGGCGACGGCCGCGATGTCGCCGGTGGTCAGGGCGACGCCGTACCGGTTGAAGAAGTCGGCCAGGGTCTCGAGATCGGTCGAGGCGTTCACGGGACTGCAATTGCCGCCCGGCCGCCCCGGCAAACCCGTCCGGCGACTCAGCGGGGCGGGATGCGCACCTCGATCTCCGCGCCGAGCTGCGCACCGGCGGCCAGGCCGAGGTCGTCGCCGCTCCAGAACCGGCCCGGGTCGTACCAGTTCGGCCGGCGACCGGCCGGCAGCAGCCCCATCGCCTCGTACGTCACCGCGACCACCTCGGCGCAGTACGCCGTCTCCAGCGCCGCGTCCCGCACCGGCGTCCCGCCGGCCGCCTCCGCCCGCCCGGCCCCGACCGGACCGCCGGAGTAGTCGTCCGTGGCCGGGCCGCCCGGCAGGTCACCCGCCACCGGGACGCCACGCCCCGGGCCACGCCGCCACCGCTGCGGCAGCCGGCTCGTCAACCGCTGCGGCAACGACCCCGGCAACCCGTCGGGCAGCCGGACGGCCGGCGTGCGGCCCCGCAGCCAGCGCCAGGCGAGCTGGGCGGTGGACGGGAAGGGGGTGCCGTCCAGCCGGGCGATGGTGCGCAGCACCGCCCGTTCCATCTCCGCGTCGGCCGACGGTTCGAGCTGCCGCAGCCAGGCCCGCTGGCCGTACCGGTTGGCCCAGACGCAGACCGCGTCCCGCAGGTCGTGCAACTGCACCCCGCGATGGTGGGTGCCGGTCCACATGTCCCGCAGCGACCGGCCCAGCTCGGCGTGCCACATCAGCGGCGGCATGTCGTCGAGCACCACGGCCATCCCGACGTGGTTCACCGGACTGTTCGTGGTGAACTGGATCGCGCGGTCCGGCACGCTGCGCCCCCGGAACACCCACACGTCACCGGTCCGGGTCAGCTCCACGGCCTCGTCCAGGCTGATGCTCATGCCGCCCGCGCTCCCCTGGTGGTTCGGTCGCTCATGGAGGTCTACCCTAGGCCGATGCGGCAACGGGTGCAGTGGTGGAAGGTGCTCGGGCTGGCCGGTCTCGCGGGGGTCGCCGCGACCGGCGTGGTCATCGCGCGGGCCGAACGACGCCGCCGGGCGTACACCCCGGAGGAGATCCGGGCCCGGCTGCGGGACCGTTACGAGGAGGCCACCTCTCCCGGCGACGCCGCCTCCTCCTGATTCGACACCGCGGCGCCGGGCGGGGCGCGACGGCGAAGGTCGCCCACGGCCCGGTCCCACACCGCCGCCGGGTCGACCCCGGGCGGAAACCGGCCGGCGGGTTCGCGGTCGACCAGGCCGTGCGTGAGGCCCCAGCGGCACCCCGGACCATCGCCCCACCGACCCCCGTGTCCGATATGTGGTGATATGTCCCGTGACCGGGGCCACCCCGGCGGCGGAATCGTGGCGGGGCGGGGGTCGTTACATCTCCCGGACGCCCGAGCAGGCCGAGCCGCCGGGCGACCTCCTGACTTCCCCCTCGCGGCGCGCCGCTCCCCCGTGGCGTGCCGTACCTCCGACAGAGAGGCACTCATCATGCGTACCACTCTGCTTCGCAAGGCCGCCCTGACCGCCGCCGGCCTCGCCTTCACCGGCGGTGCCATCGCCGGCCCCGTGACCGCCGCCCACGCCGCCCCCGACGCCCTCGGCCGGACCACCGCCGCGGTGCAGACCGAGCGCAAGCCCGGCGGCGAGCGCGAGCTGAACGTCCGCTACGAGGCCCAGCCCAACTTCTACTACTGCGGCCCCGCCGCGGCCCGCAACGCCCTGAGCGTGCAGGGCAAGAACATCGACGTGCACGCCATGGCCAAGGAGATGGGCACCACCGAGAACGGCACCGACTCCATCAACGACATCACGCCGGTCCTGAACAAGGAGACCGGTCGGGACGCGTACCGCAGCACGGTGATCCCGTCGGGCAAGGCGGACACCACGCGCGTCGACACCCTGCGGGCCGACATCGTGCGGACCGTCGACGACGGCCGTGCCGTGGTCGCCAACATCGCCGGCACCGCCACCGACACCGACGGCAACGCCCACTCCTTCGAGGGTGGCCACTACATCAGCGTGGTCGGCTACACCGACGAGGGCCGCACCGTGACCATCGCCGACTCGGCCGACCCGAACCAGGCCTCCTACCGCCTGGACGTCAGCGAGCTGGCCCAGTGGATCGCCAGCCGTGGCTACGCCCACTGACCCGACCCAGTCCACGAACGGGCCGGCCCCCTCTGCGGGGGCCGGCCCGTTCGGCGTATCCGGCCCGGCCCCGCCCACACCCCCGAGGCCGGCCCGTTCGGCGTGTCCGGCCCGGGACCGCCCACACCCCCCGCAGCCGGGCGGACGCGGCCCCGGCCCGCAAACACCCCGGGCCGGGCGGACGCCTCCACCGGGCGGACATCGGCGCGCCGGGTGACCTGGTCGTTCCTACCGGCGACCCGGCGTGGATGCACCGTCGCGACCCACACCCGTTCCTTCAGGTCTGCGTCACGGCATGTCTGCGCGCGAGGCCGGACCGGGCGACCCGGCACACCTGGCGGCATGACAGCCGCGCGACCGGCAGCCTGACGCCTGCGAGACCGGGGCCGGGAGCCGCGTCCCCCGAGGCCGTCCGCCGGGATGTCCCCCGACTCCCCGGTGTCCGGTTCGCCACCCTGGCCGGTGGCGGGGGTCACCCGGGCGGCGGAATCGTCGCGGGGGTGGAGGCGTTGTACATGGCATACCCCGGGCGCTCCCCCGCCCGCCCTCGCCTCCCCCGGCGTGGGCAGTGGGCCCCGCCCCGGGATCCCGGATGACGCCGGCCGGAATGTGGCCGGCCCCCGGGTCGTTACATCTACCGGACGCCCGAGCAGGCCGAGCCGCCGGATGTCCCGCTCACTTTCTCCCCCTCGCGGCACCCGTCGCTCCCCCGTGGCGGTGCCGTACCCCCGACAGAGAGGCACTCATCATGCGTACCACTCTGCTTCGCAAGGCCGCCCTGACCGCCGCCGGCCTCGCCTTCACCGGCGGTGCCATCGCCGGCCCCGTGACCGCCGCCCACGCCGCCCCCGAGCAGGGGCGTGCCACCGCCGCCGTGCAGACCGAGCGTCGCCCCGGCGGAGAGCGTGAGCTGAACGTGCGCTACGAGGCCCAGCCCAACTTCTACTACTGCGGCCCCGCCGCGGCCCGTAACGCCCTGAGCGTCCAGGGCAAGGACATCTCCGTCCACGAGATGGCCAAGGAGATGCGCACCACCGAGGCCGGCACCGACTCCGTCAACGACATCACCCCGGTCCTCAACAAGCACACCGGCAAGGACGCCTACCGCAGCGTCGAGATCAGCAGCAGCAAGGCCGACGACAAGCAGACCGATCGGCTGCGGGCCGACATCGTGCGGACCGTGGACGAGGGTCGGGCCGTGGTGGCGAACATCGCCGGCACCGCCACCGACACCGACGGCAACGCCCACTCCTTCGAGGGTGGCCACTACATCAGCGTGGTCGGCTACTCCGACGAGGGCCGGACGGTCACCATCGCCGACTCCGCCGACCCGAACCAGGCCAGCTACAAGATGAGCGTGGACAACCTGGCCGACTGGATCGCCACCCGCGGCTACATCCACTGAGCCACCGGCACGCAGACGAAAGGGCCGACCCCACCCGGGGTCGGCCCTTTCGTCTGCGTGCCGGTCGCCGCCGGGCGGCCGGTGACCGGGTGGTGGATCATGGGTGCCGGTCGTCCCGGAGAGTGACGCGAGGTTGCGCCAATAGCAAGACGGACGTACGGTTTTGTTGAAGCGCGAAGTGGCGGTAAGTGTCGCCTAACCTCGGCGGCGCCCCGACCGGTGCGACAGACTGCTCAGGACTACTCACGGTCGCTGGTGTGAAGGAGTACGACGTGGCGAGCCTCGACACCTTCGGTGCGAAGACCCAGCTACGCGTCGGAGACGCGAGCTACGAGATTTTCAAGATCGACAAGGTGGACGGTCACGACCGGCTGCCGTACAGCTTGAAGATCCTGCTGGAGAACCTGCTGCGGACCGAGGACGGCGCGAACATCACCGCCGACCACATCCGGCAGCTCGGCGGCTGGGACCCGACCGCCGACCCGAGCGTGGAGATCCAGTTCACCCCGGCACGGGTGCTGATGCAGGACTTCACCGGCGTACCCTGCGTGGTCGACCTGGCCACCATGCGCGAGGCGGTCCGCGACCTCGGTGGCGACGCCACCAAGGTGAACCCGCTCGCCCCGGCCGAGCTGGTCATCGACCACTCGGTCATCGCCGACCTGTTCGGCCGCGAGGACGCCTTCGAGCGCAACGTCGAGCTGGAGTACGAGCGCAACAAGGAGCGCTACCAGTTCCTGCGCTGGGGCCAGACCGCGTTCAACGAGTTCAAGGTCGTTCCCCCGGGCACCGGCATCGTGCACCAGGTCAACATCGAGTACCTGGCCCGCACGATCATGGAGCGGGGCGGCCAGGCGTACCCGGACACCGTCGTCGGCACCGACTCGCACACCACGATGGTCAACGGCCTGGGGGTGCTGGGCTGGGGCGTCGGCGGCATCGAGGCCGAGGCCGCGATGCTCGGCCAGCCGGTCAGCATGCTGATCCCGCGCGTGGTCGGCTTCAAGCTCTCCGGCGAGATGCCGGCCGGCACCACCGCCACCGACCTGGTCCTCACCATCACCGAGATGCTGCGCAAGCACGGGGTGGTCGGCAAGTTCGTCGAGTTCTACGGCCCCGGCGTGAGCGCCGTGCCGCTGGCCAACCGGGCCACCATCGGCAACATGTCGCCGGAGTACGGCTCCACCGTCGCCATCTTCCCGATCGACGCCGAGACCGTCCGCTACCTGGAGCTGACCGGCCGCGACCCGCAGCAGGTCGCGCTGGTCGAGGCGTACGCCAAGGAGCAGGGCCTCTGGCACGACCCGGCCCACGAGCCGGAGTACTCCGAGCGCCTGGAGCTGGACCTGGGCACCATCGAGCCCTCCCTGGCCGGCCCGAAGCGCCCGCAGGACCGGGTGCCGCTGGGCAGCGCCAAGACGCTGTTCCGCTCGGCGCTGGCCGACTACGTGACCGTCGAGGCCGGGGCCGAGCTGCCCTCCGGCGCCGCCGGCCCGGCCGACGAGGCCAGCGCCGAGTCCTTCCCGGCCAGCGACTCCCCGGCCAACGACGTCAACGACCCGGCCGACGCCCCGCGTGACCTGGTCACCGCCGCCGTCGGCGCCGGCGGCCGGGCCAGCGACCCGATCCGGGTCACCGGCGCCGACGGCGTCGAGTACGAGCTGGACCACGGCGCGGTGGTGATCGCCGCGATCACCTCCTGCACCAACACCTCGAACCCGCAGGTGATGATCGGTGCGGCGCTGCTGGCCCGCAACGCGGTGGACAAGGGTCTGGCCCGCAAGCCGTGGGTGAAGACCACCCTGGCCCCGGGTTCCAAGGTCGTCATGGACTACTACGACCGCTCCGGCCTGACCCCCTACCTGGAGAAGCTCGGCTTCAACCTGGTCGGGTACGGCTGCACCACCTGCATCGGCAACTCCGGCCCGCTGCCGGAGGAGGTCTCCGCCGCCGTCAACGAGAACGACCTCGCCGTCGTCTCGGTGCTCTCCGGCAACCGGAACTTCGAGGGCCGGATCAACCCGGACGTCAAGATGAACTACCTGGCGTCCCCGCCGCTGGTGGTGGCGTACGCCCTCGCCGGCACGATGGACATCGACCTGGCCAACGAGCCGCTCGGCGAGGACAGCGCCGGCAACCCGGTCTTCCTGCGCGACATCTGGCCGGCCACCGCCGAGATCCAGGACGTCATCGCCTCGGCGATCGGCGCCACCGGCTTCAGCGCCGCGTACGCCGACGTCTTCGCCGGTGACGAGCGCTGGCAGTCGCTGCCCACCCCGACCGGCGACACCTTCGCCTGGGACGGCGAGTCGACGTACGTGCGCAAGCCCCCGTACTTCGAGGGCATGGGACAGCAGCCGGCGCCGGTCGCCGACATCAGCGGGGCCCGGGTACTGGCCAAGCTGGGCGACTCGGTGACCACCGACCACATCTCCCCGGCCGGCGCGATCAAGGCCGACTCCCCCGCCGGGAAGTACCTCGCCGAGCACGGGGTGCCGCGCCACGAGTTCAACTCGTACGGCTCCCGCCGGGGCAACCACGAGGTGATGATCCGGGGCACCTTCGCCAACATCCGGCTGCGCAACCAGCTCGTCCCGGGCGTGGAGGGCGGCTTCACGGTCAACCACCTGACCGGCGAGCAGACCTCGATCTACGACGCCTCGACGGCCTACCAGGAGGCGGGCATCCCGCTGGTCGTGCTGGCCGGCAAGGAGTACGGCTCCGGTTCGTCGCGGGACTGGGCGGCCAAGGGCACCATGCTGCTCGGTGTGAAGGCGGTCGTCGCCGAGTCGTACGAGCGGATCCACCGGTCGAACCTGATCGGCATGGGCGTCCTGCCGCTGCAGTTCCCGGCCGGCGAGACCGCCGAGTCGCTGGGCCTGACCGGCACCGAGACGTTCAGCATCGCCGGGGTGACCGAGCTGAACGAGGGGCGCACCCCGCGTACCGTCAAGGTCACCACCGACACCGGCGTCGAGTTCGACGCGGTGGTCCGGATCGACACCCCGGGTGAGGCGGACTACTACCGCCACGGCGGCATCCTGCAGTACGTCCTGCGCCGCATGATCGCGAGCTGACGGCACACGACGCGGGGCCCCTGCCGGTGTACGGCAGGGGCCCCGCGTCGTTGCGGCCGGGCCGGTAGGCGGCCGGGCTAGCGCTGCTCGGGCGGCAGGTCGGGCAGCCGGGACGGGGAGTTGACGAACTTGCCGACCCGGGCGACCAGCATCGCCATCTCGTAGGCGATGAGCCCGACGTCGGCCTCCTCGTCGGCGAGGACGGCGAGACAGGCGTTGCGCCCGGCGGCCGTGACGAACAGGAACGACGACTGCATCTCGATGATCGTCTGCTGCACCCGGCCGCCGCCGAACCGCTTGCCGGCCCCCCGGGCGAGGCTCTGGATGCCGGCCGCCATCGCCGCGAGGTGCTCCCCGTCGTCCCGGCCCAGTCCCCGCGAGGACGCCATCAGCAGGCCGTCCGCAGAGAGCGCGACCGCGTGCTCGGCCTGCTGCACCCGGCCGACCAGGTCGTCCAGCAACCACGTCAGGTCTGCGCTCGGAGTCGTCTGCTGCACCACTCGTCGTCCTCTTCCCCGGCTGGTGTCGCCGTTCGCTCGTGTCGGACTCTCCGTCGTACCCGACCCGTGGGCCCGGCGGCGGCCCGGCCGGTACGGCCCGGCGGCGGCCACGGAGCCGGGTGCGACCGGCGCCGCCCGGCGCCGCACCTGATCATCCATTATGGACTGTCATCGACGCTCCGGTCGGAGCCGCCCCTCCGCCGCCGACCGGGCGGCCGACGTTCTCCGTCGGCCACCCACCCGATCGTCGGGGCCCACCGGCCGGCGGGCGCACGCACCGGCACCGACCGCTGCGGGCCACCCCGTAGACCTGAGGCGGGCACCGGCGCGAGTCGGCCCGCAATGGCCGGACGGGCAAAATTTTCACCATACGGCTGGTGAGCATCTCACCCTTCGCCTCGCGGCTGAAGGCCGGGCGGCCATCCGGCGGTGTGAGATACCCGGTACCTTCGCCCGACCGGCCCGCCGACGGCACCGTCCACAGCCGAGAACCGGGCGGCCGGGCACGGTGGTGCGTGGGGCGCGGTGATGTGCGGGCACGGGGCGGCATCGCCCCGGCAGGCCGGGTGGCGCGCAGGATCGACGACCGGCCGCGCGTTGCGCCGGGCTGTGCCAGGCTCACAGGCATGGACGACAGGGACATCTTGAAGCGGATCTCCGACCTGGTCGACGAGGAGCACCGGCTCCGGTCGGCGGCGCAGGTCCACGAGTCGGGCACCGAGGGCGACCGGGACCGGCTGCGGGAGTTGGAGGAGTCGCTGGACCAGTGCTGGGACCTGCTCCGTCGGCGGCGGGCCGCCCGACAGACCCACGGCGACCCGGAGGCCCAGGGGGTCCGCCCCACCTCGGAGGTCGAGCGGTACCTCCAGTAGCGCGACCCGGCGGCCCGCCGGGGGCGGACAGGTCGACCCGCCCCGGGCAGCCGGGCAGCCGGACGCTCGGGCACGGGGCGCTCACGCACCTGCGGGCGGCCCGGACGGCTGGTGTGCCGTCCGGGCCGCCCGTGCTCAGCGCAGGCCCGCCTCGCGCAGCAGGGTCCCGGTGAGCGCCGCCGGGTCCGTGGCGGCGCCGGTGAGGCCCCGTGCGGCGAACCAGGTGGCGACCACCCGGACGTCGCGGGCCAGGAACTCCGGCCCCTGCGGGTTCGCCACCAGGTCGACCACCTGCGGCAGGTCGATCAGGACCAGCCGGCCGTCGTGCACCAGGAGGTTGTACGGGGACAGGTCGCCGTGCGCGTACCCGGCCCGCGCGAGCAGCACCAGGGCGTCCACCAACTGCGTCCAGAGGTCGCCGAGCTGCGCCGACCCGGGCCGGAGCTGGGCCAGCCGGGGAGCGGCCCGCCCGGAGGCGGGGTCGCCGAGGAACTCCAGCATCAGCTCGGTGCCGAGCAACTGGACCGGGTACGGGACCCGGATCGCGCCGGTGGCGTCGCCCAACTCCCAGAGCCGGGCGAGGACGGCGAACTCGGCGGCGGCCCACTGGCCGGCGATCATCTGCCGGCCGAAGGCGGTCCGGCCCGCCATCGCTCGGTTCTCCCGGGACCGGCGGACCCGGCGGCCCTCCAGGTAGCCGGCGTCGCGGTGGAAGAGCCGGTGGGTGGCGTCCCGGTACCGCTTCACCGCCAGCAGGCAGGACCGGTCGGTCTCCGGTACCGCCCGACGGACCAGGTGCACGTCGGCTTCCTTGCCGGTCTTGAGCACGCCCAGTTCGGTGTCCCGGGCGGCCAGCTCGGTGACCAGCCAGTCCGGGTACGGCTCGGGGCCGTGCACGGCCGCGTCCCAGGAGGACCAGTGGTCCCCGGTCGCCGGGTCCGGCTCGTCGTCGGGCTCGGCCGGGGCCGGCTCGGCGGGCCGGCCGCGCTTCAGCAGGTACGGTTCGTCGTCGTCGAAGCGGCGCTTGCCGCGGGTACGGCGCGCAGGCGCCGGCAGGTCGTGGTCTTCACGCACGTCGTTGGTGATCCCTTGATCGAGGCTGGTGGGGTCGGGCGGGCAAACCCTGCGAAGACGGCCATGACCGACCTCCTCACCACTCGACCGGGCGTCACCCGGGCACATGCCGTACGTGCGCCGACCATCCTGGTGACCGCCGGGCGGGCGGTCAACCGAATTCCGGCCGGGCCGGGCCGGGTCAGCCGGCGAGCACCAGGGCGATCGCGGCGATCAGACTCTCGACGGCGTGCGTGGGAGCGAACCGGGCATCCGGCCACCGGCGGCCCCGGTGCAGCCAGACGCTGGGCAGACCGGCCGCCGTCGCGCCCCCGATGTCGGTCTCCGGGCTGTCGCCGATCACCCAGGCCCGGCGCAACGGCATCCGGACCCGCTGGGCGGCGAGGGCGAAGATGCGCGGGTTGGGCTTGCTCACCCCGGCCTCTTCGGAGATCACCCAGTCGGCCACGTACCGGTCCACCCCGGTGCGCCGGATCAGCTCCTCCTGGTGCCGTACCGCGCCGTTGCTGACCACCACCGGCACCCAGCCGGCGTCGTCGGCGATCCGCAGCGCGCAGGCGACCAGCGGATCGAGCCGGGTGTGGGCTAGCACCCCCTCGTGGAGCTCGTCGACCAGGTCGATCGAGGGCACGAGCAGGCCGTACCGGCCCCGGATGGCGTCCGCGAGGTCCCACCGGTCGGTCAGGCCGTCGGCGTCGATGGACAGCAGCCAGTCGAGGTCGGCGGGCGGAGCACCGACATTGGCCAGGAAACGCGCCCCCCAGGTACGGAACGCCCCGGACCGGTCGATCAGGGTGTTCTCCAGATCAAGCAGGAGCAACGGCACCCGCCGAAGGGTACGGGACGACCGGGTGCCGCCGACAGGGCCGGGTGGCCCACCGTGGCCTTCCGACGCCACCGCGTACACCCCGGGCCGGAAGCGCGCCGCCGGCCAGCGGATCAACGGAGCGACTGCCCGGGACGGCGGCGCTCCCCAAGCCGTACGTACGGTTTGCACGGGCCTACCGCACCTGACACGATCGACCCGTGCCCAGAGTAAGTCAGGACCAGCTCGACGCCCGGCGACAGGAGATCCTGGCCGCCGCGCGGGCCTGTTTCGCCCGCCACGGCTACGAGGGGGCCACCGTACGGCGGCTGGAGGAGGCGACGGGCCTGTCCCGGGGCGCGATCTTCCACCACTTCCGGGACAAGGACTCGCTCTTCCTGGCCGTCGCCGAGGACGACGCCGTCGCCATGGTCGAGACCGTGGCCCGCAACGGTCTGGTCCAGGTGATGCGGGACCTGCTGGCCCGCGCGGTCTCCCCGGACACCACCGGCTGGCTGGGCAGCCAGTTGGAGGTGTCGCGCCGGCTGCGCACCGACCCCGCCTTCGCCCGCCGCTGGACCGAGCGGTCGGCGGCGATCGCCGAGGCCACCCGGGACCGGCTGGCCCGGCAGCGGGAGGCCGGGGTGCTGCGGGAGGACGTCCCGATCGACGTCCTGGCCCAGTTCCTGGAGCTGGCCTACGACGGGCTGGTGCTGCACCTGGCGATGGGCCGCCCCGCCGGCGACCTGGGTCGGGTGCTCGACCTGGTCGAGGAGGCGGTCCGCCGCCCCTGACGGTCGCCGGGGCCGGGAGCCCACGGCTGGGGCTGATGGCCCGGGGCCGGTTCGGCGGCCCGTACGCGCCGACGACCGGAGACCGACCGGACGTCACCGCTGCACCGGTCCTGGCACGGCTACCCCACAATGAGATCCACCCTTCTCGCGCGACAACCAGGAGCCGAGCATGATCGTCATCGCCGCATCCGGTGACACCTGGGGCATCTCCGGTCCGGTCTTCCTCGGGATCTACCTCACCGCCGTCGCCGTGGTCGCCGTCGGGGCGGCGGTGGACCGGGCCCGGATCCTCGCCGGCCCGACCGGTCGCCCCGACCATCTCGACGCCCAGCAGGTCGCCTACCTCGCCGGCGGCGCCCAGCGGGCCGTCTGGGCGGCGCTCAGCGGACTGCGGGCCAGTGGCATCGTCGGCGTCAGCCCGGACCGCCGGCTGGCCGCCAGCGGCAGCCTGCCGGCGGGGGGCACCCCGTTGGACGTGGCGGTCCACCGGGCCGCGTACCGGCGGCGCACCGCCCGCGAGCTGCACCTCGATCCCGAGGTCGGCGCGGCCCTGACGACCCTGCGGGACACCCTGCGGCAGCGGGGCCTGCTGCTGACCCCCGCGCAGCGGCAACGACTGCGCACCGGCGGGATCGTCCTGTTCGGGCTGGAGGCGCTGGGCTGGCTCCGGGTCGTCGCCGGGCTCGCCAACGACCGGCCGGTGGGCTTCCTCATCGCCAGCCTGATCCTCACCGCGGTACTGGCCGTCGTGTTCTTCCTGGCCCCTCGGCAGACCCGGGCGGCGCGGGCCGCCCTGCGCGCGCAACGCCGGCAGCACGCGCACCTCACCCCGACGGCCGCGCCGGCCTACGCCACCTACGGGGCGGCGGGGGCCGCGATGGGCGTGGCCCTCTTCGGCACCGCGTCGCTGTGGGCGTTCGACCCGGCCTTCGCCGAGCAGGCCGAGATCCAGCGGCAGTCGGCGGCCGGCAGCACCGGCGGCGGGTCCACCGGCGGCGGGGACGGTGGCGGCGGCAGCGGTGGAGACGGCGGGGGCGGCTGCGGCGGCGGGGGTGGTGGCGGCTGCGGCGGCGGGTGCGGCGGGTGACCGGTCCGGACCCGGCCCCGCACCCGCATTCGACCCGGCACCCCGACGGCACCGGGGCCGACGGCACGGGGACCGGTCCGAGCGGGGTGGGCATCGGCTGGCGGCCGGAGATCGCCGGCTTCGTCGCCGACCTGCCCGGACTGCGGTTCGTCGAGGTGATCGCGGAGTCGGTGCCCTCGGCCGGGCCGCTGCCCGGCGGCCTCGACGAGCTGCGGGCCCGGGGCGTCACGGTCGTACCGCACGGGGTGCGGCTCTCCCTCGGCGGGGCCGAGCCGGTCGACCCGGACCGGGTGACGCACCTGGCCCGGGTCGCGGAGCTGACCGGTGCGCCGCTGGTGAGCGAGCACATCGCCTTCGTCCGCGCCGGCGGGCTGGAGGCGGGCCACCTGCTCCCGCTGCCCCGCAGCCGGGAGGCGGTGGCGGCGACCGTGGCCAACGTCCGCCGGGCCCAGGCGGAGCTGCCGGTGCCGATCGCGCTGGAACCGATCGCCGCCCTCTTCGACTGGCCGGACGACGACCTCGACGAGGCCGCGTTCCTCACCGAGATCCTCGACCGGACCGGGGCGTGGCTCCTGCTCGACGTCGCCAACGTCTACGCCAACGCCCGCAACCGGGGCACCGACCCGGTCGCGCTGCTGGACCGGCTGCCCCTGGACCGGATCGCGTACGCGCACGTCGCAGGCGGCGCCGAGGCGGGCGGCTTCTACCACGACACGCACACCGATCCGCTGCCGGCCGAGGTGCTGGACCTGGTCGGTGAGCTGTGCGCCCGGCGGTCGCCCCCGGCGCTGCTGCTCGAACGGGACGGGCACTACCCGCCCGCCGCCGAGCTGCGCGCCGAGCTGGACGCGCTGGCCGCCGTGGCCGGCCACCCGGTGGTCACGTGACGACCGGTGACCTCGCCGCGCGGCAGGCCGCCCTGGTGGCCGCCCTGGTCGCCGGTGCCCCACCGCCGCCGGGCTTCGCGCCCGGCCCGCTGGCCGCCGCGCGTACCGCGCTGTTGCGCAAACGGGCCGGCGACGTGGCCCGGCACTGGCCGCTGCTCGCCGCCGCCCTCGGCCCGTCCTGGCCGGGCGTCTTCGCCGCCTGGGCGGCCGACCGGCCCACCAACGGCTCCCTGCGCGACGGCTGGGACCTGGCCCGGCACCTGCACGACCGGGGTGAGCTGCCGGCGCTCGGCGCGGACGAGCTGGCCACCCGGGAGGCGACCACCCGCTACGACGGGCGCAACCCCCCGCGCCGCCGCCGCGCCCCCGCGCTGGGCCGGGCCGGCGGCGCCGTCGCCGGTCAGCTCGCCGGCCGGGTACGCCTGCTCCGCCCGGCCCCCCGCCCGGCCGTCGACCCCGCCCCGGCGGAGCACTGACCCCCACCCTCGGCGTGCCCGCCCGACACCGGGTACGGCAGGATCCCGGGTATGGATCTCGGACTGACCGACCGGGTGTACCTGCTGACCGGCGCCTCCCGGGGGCTCGGCTTCGCCACGGCCGAGTGCCTGGTCGCCGACGGCGCCCGGGTGGTCGTCTCGGCCCGTGACCCGGCGGCGGTGTCGGCCGCCGTGGCCCGGCTCGGCGGCCCGCAGCGGGCGGTGGGGGTGGCCGCCGACCTGTCCCACCCGGAGACCCCCGAACGGCTCATCGCGGCGGCCGGCGCCCACTTCGGGCGGCTCGACGGGGCACTGGTGTCGGTCGGTGGACCGCCGCCGGGCGTCGCCGCCGAGGTCACCGACGAGCAGTGGCGGACGTCCTTCGAGACGGTCTTCCTCGGTACCGTCCGCACCGCCCGGACCGTCGCCGCCGCGCTGACCGGCGGCGGGGCGATCGGCCTGGTGCTCTCCTCCTCGGTCCGGGCCCCGATCGCCGGGCTGGGCATCTCCAACGGGCTGCGCCCCGGCCTGGCCGGGGTGGCCAAGGACCTGGCCGACACGTACGGCCCCCGGGGCGTACGGGTGGTCGGGCTGCTGCCGGGGCGCATCCTCACCGACCGGTACCAGGACCTGCTGGCCGCCGACAGCGACCCGGAGGCGGCCCGCGCCGAGACCGAGGCGCTCGTCCCGCTGCGCCGCATCGGCGAGCCCGCCGAGTTCGGCCGGGTCGCCGCCTTCGTCCTCTCCCCCGCCGCGAGCTACCTGACCGGGATCACCCTGCCGGTCGACGGTGGCGCGCTGCGCGGACTGTGACCCCGCCCGCCCCGAGGGGCCGCCCCGACACCGCTGCCGGCCGGCCCGCCGGGCCACCGGCGGCGCGCCGGCCGGGCCCGCCGCACGAGCCGGCGACGGGCCTTTCGCGCCCGCCGCACGAGCCGGCTGCGCGCCGGCCGAGCCGGGAGGAGTTGGCGGCGGCGGTCGACCGGACCCTCCCGGACGTGCTCGCCCCGGACCTGGCGGTGCTCTTCGTCGGGATCAACCCCGGCCTCTGGTCGGCGGCGACCAGCCGGCACTTCGCCCGGCCCGGCAACCGCTTCTGGCCGGCCCTGCACCGGGGCGGCTTCACCCCCGAACAGATGCACCCGAGCCAGCAGGACGACCTGCCCCGGTACGGGCTGGGCATCACCAACCTGGCCGCGCGGGCCACCGCCCGCGCCGACGAACTGACCCCCGAGGAACTGGTCACCGGGGTCCGGATCCTCACCGACACGGTGCGGCGGTACCGGCCCCGGTGGGTGGCCGTGCTGGGGGTGACCGCGTACCGGACCGGGTTCGCCCGGCCGAAGGCCCGGTTCGGGCCGCAACCGGAGCGACTGGGCGAGGCACGGCTCTGGGTGCTGCCCAACCCGAGCGGCCTGAACGCGCACTTCCAGCTCGCCGACCTGGCCGCCGAGTTCGCCCGGTTACGGGTGGCGACCGGTCAGTTCGCGGCGGACGGGGGCAGCGCCTCCTCGGCGACGTAGCCGCCCATCGGCCCGACGGTGGTGATCACCGGCTCCGGGCCGGTGGCGTCGGCGTACGGGCTGGGCGAGTCGGCGACCGCGAACTGGGTGCGGTACAGCTCGGCGTAGAGCCCACCGACCGCGACCAGTTCGTCGTGCCGGCCCCGCTCGACGATCCGCCCGCCGTCGAGGACGAGGATCTGGTCGGCGTCGCGCACGGTGGAGAGCCGGTGTGCGATCACCAGCGCGGTCCGCCCGGTCAGCGCCACCGACAGCGCCCGCTGCACCGCCGCCTCGCTCTCCGAGTCCAGGTGCGCGGTGGCCTCGTCGAGGATCACGATCGACGGGGCCTTGAGCAGCAGCCGGGCGATCGCGATGCGCTGCTTCTCCCCGCCGGAGAAGCGGTACCCGCGCTCCCCGACGGTGGTCTCCAGCCCGTCCGGCAACGCCCGGATGAGGTCGGCGACCTGCGCACCGGCCAGCGCCGCCCAGAGCTCGTCGTCGGTGGCGTCCGGCTTGGCGTAGCGCAGGTTCGCCGCGATGGTCTCGTGGAACAGGTGGGAGTCCTGGGTGACCACCCCGATCTCGGCGCGCAGCGAGGACAGGGTGGCGTCGCGCACGTCCACGCCGCCGACCAGCACCTGCCCGTCGGTGACGTCGTAGATCCGGGAGACCAGCATCGACAGCGTCGACTTGCCGGCCCCGGAGGGCCCGACCAGGGCCACCATCTGGCCCGGCTCGACGGCGAACGAGACGCCCCGCAGCACCGGCTCGTTGACCGTCCGGTCCAGCGCGGCGACCTCCTCCAGCGAGGCGAGCGACACCTCGGCGGCGCTCGGGTAGCGGAACCGCACGTCGCGGAACTCGACCCGGCCGTCACCCCGGGGCACCGGCACCGCGTCGGGCTTCTCCTCGATCCCGGGGCGCAGGTCGAGCACCTCGAAGACCCGGTCGAAGGAGACCAGGGCGCTCATCACGTCCACCCGGACGTTGGAGAGCGCGGTCAGCGGACCGTACAGGCGGGTGAGCAGCAGCGCCAGGGTCACCACCGTGCCGGCGCTGACGCTGCCGGTGACCGCCAGCCAGCCGCCGAGACCGTAGGTGAGCGCCTGGGCCAGCGACGCGACCAGCAGCATCGCCACGAAGAACGTCCGGGAGTACATGGCGGACTGGATGCCGATGTCGCGGACCCGCTCGGCCCGCCCGGCGAAGCGGCGGGCCTCCTCCTCGGGCGAGCCGAAGAGCTTGACCAGCAGCGCCCCGGCCACGCCGAACCGCTCGGTCATCGTCGCGTTCATCCTCGCGTCGAGGTTGTACGACTCCCGGGTGATCTCGGCCAGCCGCTTGCCGACCCGCCGGGCGGGGATGATGAAGATCGGCAGCAGCACCAGCGAGAGCGCGGTGATCTGCCAGGAGAGGGTGAACATCACCGCGGCGGTGAGCACCAGTTGGATGACGTTGCTGACCACCCCGGACAGGGTGGAGGTGAACGCCCGCTGGGCGCCCATCACGTCGGTGTTGAGCCGGCTGACCAGCGCGCCGGTCTGGGTCCGGTTGAAGAACTGCAACGGCATCCGCTGCACGTGGTCGTAGACCCGGGTCCGCAGGTCGAGGATGATCCCCTCGCCGATGCGGGCCGAGTACCACCGTTGGGCCAGGGAGAGCAGCGCGTCGAGCACGGCCAGGCCGGCGATGAACAGGGCGAGCCGGACGACCAGCGCGCCCGCGTCGGGGCCACCCCGGTTGATCGCGTTGATCACGTCACCGGCCAGCACCGGCGTGGCGACGCCGATGATCGCGGCCAGCACGACGGTGACCAGGAAGACCACGATGTCCGCGCGGTACGGCCCGGCGAACGCCACGATGCGGCGGCTGGTGCCACGGGTGAGCCGGTGGGCGGAGACCTCGTCCTGGTTGCGCATCGACCGGAGCATGCTCCACCCGGCCATGCCACCGCCGGACATCGGGTTGGACACTGTCACCTCCGGATCGTCGGGACCGCCAGGGTCAATTCTCCCGACGAGTACGACAACCTCGGTGGTAACCCGGCTGTTCCCGAACGGTCCTTACGCGCGGCACCTCGCCCGGTTCTTCCGCAGCGTCCCGCCGGGGCAGGCTACCCGGGTGCGGCGGGGCCGGCTACTCGCCCAGGCCGGCGAGGTCGCGCAGGCGACGGGTCTGCGCCTCCCGCTCGGCGCGCAGCTGCTCGGCCGGCGAGCGGCCGGCGGCGCCGGCCAGCAGGGCCTTGATCTCCACCACCGCGTCCCGGGGGTGGGCCAGCAGGCCGGCGGTGAGGTCCCGGACCGCGTCGTCCAGCTCGGCCCGGGGCACGACCAGCGTGGCGAGGCCGATCCGGTCCGCCTCGACGGCGTCCATCCGCCGCCCGGTGACGCAGAGCTCCAGGGCGCGCGCGTAGCCGACCAGGTCCACCAGCCGTTTCGTGCCGGCGAGGTCCGGGACCAGACCGAGGGTCACCTCGGCCATGGAGAGCCGGGCGTCGTCGGCCAGGATCCGCAGGTCGCAGGCGAGGGCGAGTTGGAAGCCCGCGCCGATGGCGTGCCCCTGCACGGCGGCCACCGAGATGACGTCCGGCCGGTGCAGCCAGGTGAAGGCGTCCTGGAACTCGGCGATCCGGTCGGCGCACGCCGCCTCGGGCAGGGTGGCCAGCTCGGTGAAGGACCCCGGCCCGGTGGCACCGGCGACCGCGAGGTCGAGCCCGGCGGAGAAGGCCCGGCCCTCCCCGCGCACGACGACGACCCGCACGTCGCCAGGGAGGTCCCGGGAGAAGTCGCGCACCGCGTGCCACATCGCCGGGGTCTGCGCGTTGAGCACGTCGGGCCGACACAACGTCACCGTCGCGACCGGCCCGGCGCAGTCGATGCGTACCCCGTCGGCGCCGGGGGTCACCGAACGCCCCACGGGGTGGCCTTGCTGGACAAATCGGGGCGGATCACGCCTTCTTACGACGACGGGCGCCGCCACGCTGACGCAACTGCACCCCGGACTCGGTGAGCACCCGGTGGATGAAGCCGTAGGAACGGCCGGTCGAGGCCGCGAGCGCGCGGATGCTCTCCCCCGAGGTGTACCGCTTTACCAGGTCCTTGGCGAGCGTCTGACGCTCGGCTCCGACGATCCGGCGACCCTTCTCAGTGCTGGTGGCTGTGCCAGTGGCTGCCATGTTGATTCCTCACGTCCCAGACTGTGCGGTTCGGATACGGTCCCACCTATTAGACCGCCTCGAACGATCATGCGCCAGATATCAACTCTTCGCCAACCGACACGCTATGCAGTGTCAGCTACCCGATAGAGTGACGCTCCCGACCCGCCGCCCGCCGCGTGTGCCGCCGTCGGACCGGGCCGGCGTGGCCCGGGACCGGCCGACCGGGTCAGGCCAGCTCGACCAGTTCCAGCAGGTCGTCGCTCCAGGCGTCCTCGTCGCCGTCGGGCAGCAGGATGGCCCGGTCCGGCTTGAGCGCCGCCACCGCCCCCGGGTCGTGGGTGACCAGCACGATCGCACCGGGGTACCGGGCGATCGCGTCGAGCACCTGCTCCCGGCTGACCGGGTCGAGGTTGTTGGTCGGCTCGTCGAGCAGCAGCACGTTCGCGCCGGAGCAGACCAGGGTCGACAGGGCCAGCCGGGTCTTCTCCCCGCCGGAGAGCACCCCGGCCGGCTTGTCCACGTCCTCGCCGGAGAAGAGGAACGCCCCGAGGATCTTGCGCAGGTCGGTGTCGGTCTGCTCGATCGCGGCGGCGCGCATGTTCTCCAGCACGGTCCGCTCCACGTCCAGCGTCTCGTGCTCCTGGGCGTAGTAGCCGAGCCGCAGCCCGTGCCCCGCGTGCACCTCACCGGTGTCCGGCGTGAGCAGCCCGCCGAGCATCCGCAGCAGGGTGGTCTTGCCGGCGCCGTTGAGGCCGAGGATGGCCACCCGGGAACCCCGGTCCACCGCAACGTTCACGTCCGTGAAGATCTCCAGCGACCCGTACGACTTGGACAGGCCGGTGGCGGTCAGCGGGGTCTTGCCACAGGGGGCCGGGGTCGGGAACCGGACCTTCGCCACCTTGTCGGAGACCCGTACCTCCTCCAGGCCGGAGATCAGCTTCTCGGCACGGCGGGCCATGTTCTGCGCGGCGACGGTCTTGGTGGCCTTGGCCCGCATCTTGTCCGCCTGGGCCATCAGCGCGCCGGCCTTCTTCTCCGCGTTGGCCCGCTCCCGGCGGCGCCGCCGCTCGTCGGTCTCCCGCGCCTCCAGGTACGCCTTCCAGCCCAGGTTGTACCCGTCGACCACGCTGCGGGTGGCGTCCAGGAACCAGACCTTGTTGACCACCGCCTCCAGCAGCGAGGCGTCGTGGGAGATCACGATCAGCCCGCCCCGGTGGTTGGCGAGGAACCCGCGCAGCCAGGTGATCGAGTCGGCGTCGAGGTGGTTGGTCGGCTCGTCGAGCAGCAGGATGCCCCCGCCGTTCTCCCCCGCGTCCCGGAACAGGATCCGGGCCAGCTCGATGCGGCGGCGCTGACCACCGGAGAGGGTGCCGATGGTCTGGGCCAGGGCCCGGTCGGGCAGCCCCAGGTTGGCGCAGATCCGCGCCGCCTCGGCCTCGGCCGCGTACCCGCCGAGCGAGGCGAACTGGTCCTCCAGCGCGCCGTAGCGGCGGACCAGCTTGTCGTCGGGGGCGTCCGCGAGCCGGGCCTCCAGCTCCTTCATCTGGGCCATCAGCACGTCCAGGCCCCGGGCGGAGAGGACCCGGTCCCGGCCGGTGACCTCCAGGTCACCGGTACGCGGGTCCTGCGGCAGGTAGCCGATCGCGCTGCGCCGGTCGATCTGCCCGGCGTAGGGCTGCCCCTCCCCGGCGAGCACCTTGAGGGTGGTGGTCTTGCCCGCGCCGTTGCGGCCGACCAGACCGATCCGGTCCCCGGGCTGCACCCGCAGGGTGGTGTCGGACAGCAGGATCCGGGCGCCGGCACGCAGCTCCAGGCCGGTGGCAGTGATCATTTCGGGGAACTCGCTCTCGGGGTCCAGAAGGGCTGACTCGGGGCACGCGAAAACGCCGCCGGGCGCGGGGCCCGTCGGCGCGGGGCGGTTCAGCCTTCGCAGAGCAGCACCCGACAAGTGTACCGGGCGCCGGTCTGCCGCCCGCCCGGATTACCGGGCAAGATCATCGGGTACGGCTGCGACGTCCGGACCCGGTCCGGCACCCGCACCACACCAACCGGCCAGAGGGTGATCGAGGTCATCATGGAGCTGAACGAGAACGCGCGGATCGACACCAGTCAGGTGGACGACCGGCGAGGGTCCGGGGGCGGCGGCGGTGGGCTGGGCATCCCCATCCCGATCGGCGGGGGCCGGGGCGGCCTCGTCGGTCTGGTCGTCGCGGTGGTCCTCGCCCTGGTCGGCGGCGGCTACGGGCTCAACTCCGCGTTCAACGACGGCGGCGAGGCCGGCGACAACACCGCGCTGGAGCAGCGCTGCGCGGCCGAGAACGCGCTGGAGCAACTCGACTGCCGCAACACCCTGTACGTCAACTCGATCCAGGCGTACTGGCGCACCGCCCTGCCCCAGGCGTTCGGCGAGCAGTACCGGCCGACCCGGACCGTCTTCTTCAGCCAGGCGGTCAGCACCGCCTGCGGCCAGGCCGACTCGGGCGTCGGCCCGTTCTACTGCCCCGCCGACAGCCAGGTCTACATCGACCTGACCTTCTACCGGGTCCTCGCCGACCAGCTCGGCGCGGCCGGCGAGTTCGCCCAGCCGTACGTGCTGGCCCACGAGTACGGCCACCACATCCAGAACCTGCTCGGCACCAACGAACAGGTCCGCCGCCAGCAGCAACGCGACCCGGGCAACGCCAACGCCCTGTCGGTACGCCTGGAACTCCAAGCCGACTGCTACGCCGGCGCCTGGGCGAAGAACGCCACCGGCACCGCCGACGACACCGGCCAACGGATCTTCACCAGCATCACCGAGCAGGACATCCGGCAGGCGATCGACGCGGCCGAGAAGATCGGTGACGACGCCATCGCCGAGCGGGCCAACCGCCCGGTGAACCCGGACGAGTTCAGCCACGGCTCCTCCGCCCAGCGCCGCGAGTGGTTCACCCGGGGCTACGACACCGGCGACCCCCAGCAGTGCAACACCTTCACCAGCTGAGGTGTAAGGAAGGGCCCCTTATTAACGCATACGGTAGAGAAGGGTTCCCTTCTCACGACCCGCCGCCCGCCGCCGGACGCACGGCGACGGGCGGCGTTTCGGCGGGCAGCGGCCCGGCGGGCGCGCGACGGTGGGCGGGCCGGCGGACGGGCGGGTCGGCGGACGGGCGGGGCCCGCGACGGAGCGGGCGAGCCTTGGGTGTTAACAAGGGGCCCCTGCTCTACCGCAGGCGTTAATAGGGGGCCCTTCCTTACACGCCTACGCGGGGTCGCGGACGAGGATGTGGACGGCGCGGGCGGCGGTGATCGCGGCGACCAGGACGGCGTGCCGGGGCTCCGGTACGTCGAGCAGCCGGTCGGCGCGCAGCGCGGCCAGGGGCGCGAGGCGACGGTCGGTGAGCACGGTGTCGACGGCCCGCCGGTCCCCGCCGCAGACCAGTGTGGTCAGCGTCGACACCGCCGGCAGCAGCAGCCGGACGGCCAGGTCGGCGGCGTCGGTGAGGGCGGCCTTCGCCTGGTTGTCCCGGCGGCGGGCGAACCGCTGCTGCGACCAGCCCCCGGCGGCGGTGCGCCCCTGCACGTACCGGGTGTCGACCTTGGACACCACCAGGTCGTCGCCGGCCGCCACGCCGACCGCGACCGCGCCCTTGCGGGCGAGCAGCAGCCCGAGCCGGCGCGGCGCGGTGGCGGTACCCACGAATCCGGTCAGGTCGGCGGCGGGCCGCGCGCCGGGTGGGGTGTGCAGTTCGGCGGTGGCCCCGTCCGGGGCGGTGAGCAGCAGACCGTACCCGAGGGGGGTGGTGGTGGGTGGGCCGTGCCGGTCGGCGAAGCCGTCGACCCAGCGGGCGACGCGGGCCGGGTCGACCTCGACCCACCGGCCGCCGCCGGCAGCGGGTCGGCTGGACATGACCCGACGGTACGGCACCCGACGCACCCGGCGGCAGGGTGGTCGCCGGCCCGGAACCGGGTGACGGCAGGATCCCCGAGTCGATCAACCGCTCGCCAAGCGGGCAGCGGGTGGTCGCTGGCGCGGAGCCGGTCGCGGCAGGAGCGCGGTCACCTGGTCCGGGCCGGAGTGCAGCCGCTGGCGAGCACCGACGGTCGGGGTCAGCCGCCCAGCAGGGTGACGACGGCCAGCGCCGCGACGATCACGCTGGCGGCCAGCGCGGTCACCAGCCGGCCCCGGGGCCCGGTCAGCACCCGGCCGACCAGGCTGCCGCCACCGGCGATCAGCAGTTGCCAACTCGCCGAGGCGAGGAAGACGCCGGCCACGAAAAGCGCCCCGGCGAGCCGGTCCGCGCCGACCACGTCGCCCCGGCCGAGCACCAGGGCCACGAAGTAGACCACGGTGGCCGGGTTGAGCACGGTCAGGGCCAGCACCCCGGCGAAGGCCCGGCCCGGGGTGCCCAGGCCGTCCCGGGCGGGCGGGCCGGGCACCGCCGGGCGGGGCCGCAGCGCGCCCCACGCGGTGTACCCGGCCAGGGCGAGCAGCACTCCCGCCGCGACCAGCCGCAGCGGCCCGGCGACCGGGGCGACGAGGCCGGCCACCGCCGCGCCGCCGAGGACGGCCACGGCGGCGTACAGCCCGTCGGCGGTGGCCACGCCGAGCGCGGCCCCGGCGCCGACCCGGAACGAGGTACGGGCACTGAGCCCCATGACCAGCACGGCGATCGCGCCGACGGGCACGGCGACGCCGTAGCCGGCGACCACGCCGGCCAGGAAGGCGGTGGTCACGAGGGTCGGTGGCGGGCCGGGACGGCACCCGGCCGGACCGGCTGTCGCCGGGCGCTCCCGGTCACGGTGGTGACGGGAGGGCGGCGGCCGGGGTACGTCTCGATCACCCGCTCATGGTGCCCGCACGCCCGCGCCGTCACCACCGGTTTCCGCCCGCCCCGACGGGCGGGCGGGTCACCGCCGGTCAGCCCACCTCGAGCGGCAGGGACGGGTCGCTGGTCCACTCCATCAGCGAGCCGTCGTAGACCGCCACGTCGGTCTCCCCGAGCAGGCGCAGGGCCAGGGCGTCCCCGGTGGCGGCGATCCCGCCCCCGCAGTAGGTCACCTTCCGGCCCGGCTCGGCCTGCACCTCCTGGAAGAGTTCGCGCAGCTCCGGTACCGGCCGGAACGTCCCGTCGGCGGGGTCGAGCAGGGCGGCCACGAAGACGTTGCGGCTGCCCGGGATGCGGCCCGGACGCGGGTAGCTGACCGTCTCGGTGGCCCGGTAGTCCTCCGGCGACAGCGAGTGGACCAGGCACGCGCCGCCGCCGTTCTCCACCACCTGTCGCACCTCGGCGAGGTCGGCGAAGAGTTCCGGGCGGGGCGTGCCGACGAACTCGGCCGGCGGGTAGCTCTCCGCCCCGGAGCGGGTCGGCCGCCCCTCGGCGGTCCACTTGCCGAAGCCGCCGTCGAGCACCGCCACGTTGTCGAAGCCGTTGGCGAGCAGCAGCCACCACACCCGGGTCGCCCAGAACACGTTGACCGCGTACACCACGACCGTGGTGTCGGGGCCGATGCCGAGCCGGCCGGCCGCCGCCGCGAACCGCTCCGGCGACGGCTTGGTGAACCACCCGCCGTCGGGCTCGGAGAGGTCGGCGATGACGTCGGCGAACGCCGCACCGGGGATGTGGGCGGCCAGGTACTCCGGCCGGCCGGTTGTCTGGCTCCACGCCCCGCCCGCCTCGGCCGGTGGGGCCAGGTGCACGGTCGCGTCGAGGATCCGCAGCGTCGGGTCGTCGAGGTGGTCGGCGAGCCACTCGGTGGAGACGAGCGGGGTGGGCAGGGCCGTGGTGGGTGCCATGGGTCCTCCTGGTGTCGTCGGCACGAAAATCCCTACTGCTTCGGACGGGATTACATCCGGCGTCAAGTCACCCGCTTCACCAGGTATTCCAGCAGGTGGCGCGGCTCACCGGACAGCACGGCCGATGACGGCACCGCTGCCCGAGCGCGGCGACGACGGCCGTGCTGCCTGCCGACGGGCCCGAGCGGCGGCTCCGCTGCCGACGGCGTGCCGCGTGGCGGCCTCGCCGCCCGCCGGCGGCCCCGTGCCCCGCCCGGATTCGCGCCTGGGCCGCACCGGCGGCCCCCACAGCCGTCGAGCGCGCCACCCGGGGTGGGTGACGCGCTCGGCGGTCGTCCGGCGCGGCCGGATCAGACGTTGAAACCGAGGGTACGGAGCTGGTCCCGCCCCTCGTCGGTGATCTTGTCCGGGCCCCACGGCGGCAGCCACACCCAGTTGATCCGGATGTCGTCGACCAGTCCACCACCGGGGCCGGTGGTGAGCGCCGACCGGGCCTGGTCCTCGATGACGTCGGTCAGCGGGCAGGCCGCCGAGGTCAGCGTCATGTCCAGGGTGGCGACGTTGCCGTCGTCGACGTGCACGCCGTACAGCAGGCCCAGGTCGACCACGTTGATGCCCAGCTCGGGGTCGACGACGTCGCGCATCGCCTCCTCGATGTCGGCGATCTTGGCCTTGCCGCCCGCCGCCGACCCGTTCGCCGCCGACCCGTTCGCCGCCGCGTCGCTGGCGGCCGGTCCGGTGGTCGCCGACTCGTCGGTCGCCACGCCGTTGGTGGCCACGCCGTCGGTCGGCGGCGTCACGGCGCCCTCGCCCGCCTCCGGCGTCGCCGCAGTCGCGGTGTTCTCGCTGCTCATGCCGTCACCTCCGTCGGGCTCGCGCCCACTCCCGCGCGCGCCGCCGCGTCCTTGAACGCCATCCACGGCAGCAGCGCGCACTTGACCCGGGCGGGGTAGCGGGCGACACCCGCGAACGCCACCCCGTCACCGAGCACGTCCTCGTCCGGCTCGACCTGACCACGACCGGACATCAACTCGACGAACGCCTCGTGCACCGCGAACGCCTCCCCCGCGCCCCGACCGCGCAGCAGCTCGTGCAGCACGCTCGCCGACGCCTGGCTGATCGAGCAGCCCATCCCGTCGTACGAGATGTCGTGCAGCACGGCGCCGTCGGTGGCGACCCGGACCGTCACCTCGTCCCCGCACGTCGGGTTCACGTGGTGCGCCTCGGCGACCCGGTCGCCCGGCTCCGCCGCGTCCCGCAGGCCCCGGCCGTGCGGGTGCTTGTAGTGGTCCAGGATGATCTCCTGGTAGAGCTGGTCGAGCTGCATCAGTCGAACACCTTCCGCACCTGTTCCAGGGCACCCACCAGGGCGTCGATCTCCCCGGTGGTGGTGTAGACGTAGAACGACGCACGGGTCATCGCCGGCACCCCGAAGCGGGTGCAGACCGGCTTGGCGCAGTGGTGGCCCACCCGGACCTGCACGCCGAGCGAGTCGAGCACCTGCCCGACGTCGTGCGGGTGCACGTCGCCGAGGGCGAAGGAGATCGTCCCGCCCCGCCCCACCGGTACCGTCGGGCCGAAGATCCGCAGGCCGGGCACGGACGCCAGGGCGTCCAGGGCGTACGCGGTGATCTCCTTCTCGTGCCACTGCACGGCCCGCATGTCCAGCGCGGTGAGGTAGTCCACGGCCGCGCCGAGCGCCACCGCCTCGGCGATCGGCGGGGTGCCCGCCTCGAACCGGGCCGGTGGCGCGGCGAAGGTGGAACCCCCCATCGACACCGTCTCGATCATCGAACCGCCGCCGAGCACCGGGGGCATCGCGGCGAGCAGCTCGCCCCGCCCCCAGAGCACCCCGATGCCGGTCGGGCCGCACATCTTGTGGCCGGTGAAGGCGACGAAGTCGGCGTCCAGCGCGACCACGTCCACCGGCAGGTGCGGCACCGACTGCGAGCAGTCCAGCAGCAGCAGCGCCCCCACCTCGCGGACCCGCTCCGTGATCCGCGCGGTGGCGTTGACCGTGCCGAGGATGTTCGACACGTGCACCAGCGAGACCAGCTTGGTCCGCTCGGTGACCAGGTCGTCCAGCCCCGACTCGTCCAGCCGGCCCTGCTCGGTGACCGGGAACCAGCGCAGCGTCGCGCCGGTCCGCTCGGCCAGGAGCTGCCACGGGACGATGTTCGAGTGGTGCTCCATCTCCGAGATGACGATCTCGTCACCGGGCCCCAGCCGGAACCGGGGGTCGGCGTCGGCGCGCAGCGAGGCGTTGGAGAACGCGTACGCCACGATGTTGATCGCCTCGGTGGAGTTCTTGGTGAACACCACCTCGTCCACGCTGGGCGCGTTGACGAACGCGGCGACCTTCGCCCGCGCCCCCTCGTACGCCTCGGTGGCCTCGGTGCCCAGGGTGTGCACCGAGCGGGACACGTTGGCGTTGTGCCGCGCGTAGTGCTCGTCGAGCACCTGGAGCACCTGGCGGGGCTTGTGCGAGGTGTTGGCGCTGTCCAGGTAGACCAGCGGGTGCCCGTTGACCTCCCGGTCCAGGATCGGGAAGTCGGCCCGCACCCGCGTCACGTCGAACCGGGGCACGTCGTCGTACTGCGGCATGCCCTCCGGAATCGCGATGGACGTCATGACGGCAGTCAGGCCCGTGCCGAGCCGGCTCCGGCCACGTACCGCTCGTAGCCCTCTTCCTCCAGCTTGTCGGCCAGCTCCGGGCCACCCTCCTCGACGATCCGGCCGGCGACGAAGACGTGCACCTGGTCCGGCTTGATGTAGCGCAGGATCCGGGTGTAGTGGGTGATCAGCAGCAGCCCGGTGTCGCCGGTGTCACGGACCCGGTTGACGCCCGCGCTGACCACGCGCAGCGCGTCCACGTCGAGCCCCGAGTCGGTCTCGTCGAGGATCGCCATCTTCGGCTTGAGCAGCTCCAGCTGCACGATCTCGTGCCGCTTCTTCTCGCCGCCGGAGAAGCCCTCGTTGACGTTGCGCTGGGCGAAGGCCGGGTCCATCTGGAGGCGCTCCATGGCCCCGCGCAGCTCGCCGCCCCAGGTACGCAGCTTCGGCGCCTCGCCGTCGATGGCGGTCTTCGCGGTGCGCAGGAAGTTCGCCACCGAGACGCCGGGGACCTCGACCGGGTACTGCATGGCGAGGAAGAGGCCGGCGCGGGCCCGCTCGTCGACGGACATGGCCAGCACGTCCTCGCCGTCGAGGGTCACCGTGCCGCCGGTGATCTCGTACCGGGGGTGGCCGGCGATCGAGTACGCCAGCGTCGACTTGCCGGACCCGTTGGGGCCCATGATGGCGTGGGTCTCCCCCGACTTCACGGTCAGGTCGACTCCGGCCAGAATCGGCTTGAGCTCACCCTCGGGCAGCTTGACCGACACCTTCAGGTCGCGGATCTCCAGGGTGCTCATTATCGGGTCACTCCATTGCTCGGCAGGGGGCGGCCGTCGTCGCCCACCGGGATGTAGATGTCGCCGTCGCGGACCTCGACGGCGTAGACGGGAACGGGTTCGGTCGCGGGCAGCCCGGTCGGCTCACCGGTGCGCAGGTCGAAGCGGGAGCCGTGCAGCCAGCACTCCAGCGTGCAGTCCTCCACCTCGCCCTCGGAGAGCGCCACGGCCGCGTGCGAGCACTCGTCGTGCACGGCGTGGAAGGTGCCGTCCTCGGCGTGCACGACGGCGACCTGGGTGCCGTCGACGTCCGCGCTGATCACGGTGCCCTTCGGCACGTCCTCGGTCGAACAGATCCTGATCATCAGGCACCGGCCTTGGCGAGCCGGGCCTCGATCGCCTCACCGAGCCGGTCCCGCAGCTCCTCGACCGGGATCTTGTTGATCAGCTCGGCGAAGAAGCCCCGCACCACCAGGCGGCGGGCCTCGGCCTCCGGGATGCCCCGGGCCATCAGGTAGAAGAGCTGCTCGTCGTCGAAGCGGCCGGTCGCGCTGGCGTGGCCGGCGCCGGCGATCTCGCCGGTCTCGATCTCCAGATTGGGTACGGAGTCCGCCCGCGCGCCGTCGGTGAGCAGCAGGTTCCGGTTGATCTCGTACGTGTCGGTGCCGGTCGCCTCGGCCCGGATCAGCACGTCACCCACCCAGACGGTGTGCGCGTCGGCGCCCTGCAACGCGCCCCGGTACCCGACGTGGCTGCGGCAGTCCGGCACGGTGTGGTCGACGAGCTGCCGGTGCTCCAGGTGCTGCCCGGAGTCGGCGAAGTAGACGCCGTACAGCTCGGCCTCGCCGCCCCGCTCGGTGTACTCCACGGTGGTGTACTGCCGGACCAGGTCCCCGCCGAGGGTGACCTGGACGTGGGTGACCCGCGCGTCCCGGCCCAGCCTCACCTTCAGGTGCTGCGCCTGGACCGCGTCGGCGGCCCAGTCGGCCACGGTGACCAGGGTCAGCTTCGCCCCGTCGGCCACCGTCACCTCGACGTTGTCGGCCAGGGTGGCCGAGCCGACGTGCTCCAGCACCACGGTCGCCTCGGCGAACCGGCCCACCTCGACGACGGTGTGCCCGAAGGCCAGCCCCTCGGCGCCGTCCCCGACCACCCGCAGGGTCACCGGCTCGGCCACCACCGCCTCCGGGGCCACCGCGAGCAGCAGCGCCGTCGACGCGCCGCCGTACGCCAGGGCGCTGATCCGGTCGACCGGGGTGAGCACGCTGCCCACCCGCGCGTCGTCGGCGCCGATCCGGTCGACGGTGACGCCGGCCGGCAGGTCACCGTACTCGTGCCGGACGGTGCCGGTGGGGGCCTGGGCCTCGCCGGTCAGCCCGCGCAGCCGCTTGAGCGGGGTGAAACGCCACTCCTCCTCCAGGCCGGTGAGGGCCGGGAAGTCGGCGACGTCGTACGAGCGGAGCGCCTGCGACTTGGTGCTGGGCGGCGGCGCGGAAGCCTGAGTGGTCATCTCTTCCTTGGTCTGTTTCCGGGACGACGGTGTCTGGGGCCTGGTCCGGCGGGCCGGGGCGTGCCCGACCCGCCGCGCGGGAGCGGACGGCGTCAGCCGACCGCGCCCTCCATCTGCAGCTCGATCAGGCGGTTGAGCTCCAGGGCGTACTCCATCGGGAGTTCCTTGGCGATCGGCTCGATGAACCCACGCACGATCATCGCCATCGCCTCGTCCTCGCTCAGCCCCCGGCTCATCAGGTAGAAGAGCTGGTCGTCGCTGACCTTGGAGACGGTGGCCTCGTGCCCCATCGACACGTCGTCCTCACGGATGTCGACGTACGGGTAGGTGTCCGAGCGGGAGATCGTGTCGACCAGCAGCGCGTCGCACTTGACGGTGCTGGCGCTGTGGTGCGAGCCCTCCAGCACCTGCACCAGCCCCCGGTACGAGGTCCGGCCGCCGCCCCGGGCGATCGACTTGGACACGATCGTCGAGGAGGTGTGCGGCGCGGCGTGCACCATCTTGGCGCCGGCGTCCTGGTGCTGGCCCTCGCCGGCCATCGCCACCGAGAGCACCTCGCCCTTGGCGTGCTCGCCGGTCATGTAGACCGCCGGGTACTTCATGGTCACCTTGGAGCCGATGTTGCCGTCGATCCACTCCATGGTCGCGCCCTCGTGGCAGACGGCGCGCTTGGTGACCAGGTTGTAGACGTTGTTCGACCAGTTCTGGATGGTCGTGTACCGGCACCGGGCGTTCTTCTTCACGATGATCTCCACGACCGCGCTGTGCAGCGAGTCGGAGGAGTAGATCGGCGCGGTGCAGCCCTCGACGTAGTGCACGTACGCGCCCTCGTCGACGATGATCAGCGTCCGCTCGAACTGGCCCATGTTCTCGGTGTTGATCCGGAAGTACGCCTGCAGCGGGATCTCCACGTGCACGCCCTTCGGCACGTAGATGAACGAGCCGCCGGACCACACGGACGTGTTCAGCGCGGCGAACTTGTTGTCGCCGACCGGGATCACCGTGCCGAAGTACTCCTTGAAGAGTTCCTCGTGCTCCTTGAGGGCGGTGTCGGTGTCGAGGAAGACGACACCCTGCTCCTCCAGGTCCTCACGGATCTTGTGGTAGACCACCTCGGACTCGTACTGGGCCGCGACGCCGGCGACGAGGCGCTGCTTCTCCGCCTCGGGGATGCCCAGCTTGTCGTAGGTGTTCTTGATGTCCTCCGGCAGGTCCTCCCAGCTCGTGGCCTGCTTCTCGGTGGACCGGACGAAGTACTTGATGTTGTCGAAGTCGATCCCGGTGAGGTCGGCGCCCCAGGCCGGCATCGGCTTGCGGCCGAACAGCCGCAGGCCCTTGAGCCGCAGGTCGAGCATCCAGGCCGGCTCGCTCTTCTTGGCCGAGATGTCCCGCACCACCGCCTCGTTGAGGCCACGCTGGGCGACCGCGCCGGCCACGTCGGGGTCGGCCCAGCCGTACTCGTAGTTGCCCAGGGCGGCGAGCTGCTCCTCCTGGGTCAGGGGCTGGACGATCTGCTCGGTCATCTATCTGTCCTCACAGTGGTGACGGTTCTTCCGGACTGCTCACGCCCCGGCTGGGTGGGGATGTGCGTGGTGCACACCCCGTCGCCGTGCGCGATGGTTGCCAAACGCTGCACGTGCGTGCCGACCAGGCGGGAGATCACCGCGGTCTCGGCCTCGCAGAGCTGCGGGAACTCGGCGGCCACGTGCGCCACCGGGCAGTGGTGCTGGCAGAGCTGCCCGCCGGTGGCGATCGCGGTCGCGCTGGCGGCGTACCCCTCGGCGGTCAGCGCCGCGGCGAGCGCCGCCGCCCGCGCCAGGGGGTCGTCCCCGGCGTCGGCCAGGGCGGCCTGGCAGCGGGCCTCCAGCGCGGCGACCTGCTCCGCGGCGAACGTCTCCACCGCCGCCGAACCGCCCGTGCGGGCGATCCAACGCAGCGCGGCGGTGGCCATGTTGTCGTAGTGGTGGGTGCCGCAGCGCACCCGGGCCGCGTCGGTCAGCAGGAAGACCTTGGCCGGGCGGCCCCGGCGCCGGTGCCCCCGCACGGCCTCCTCGCGGGCGACGACGTCGCCGTCGGCGAGCATCGCGTCCAGGTGCCGGCGGATCGCCGCCGGACTGAGCCCGAGCGCGGTGCCGAGCTGCGCGGCGGTGGTCGCGCCCCGCTCCAGCAGCAACTGGGTCACCCGGTCGCGGGTGGGGACGTCGGCGACCGGGGACGCCGAGGCACCGGCGGCCGTCCCGGCCGTCGGTCGGTGCCCGTCGAGCGCCGCCCCCTTTTTCACAACGCCAACGTTACGTATTTCGGGGAAGCTCCGCAAACTCGGGTCCGGGTGATCCGGAGCACCGGGCCTGCGGAGTCGCCCGAAGCGTCAAAACTACCGTGCGTAGGATTCACGACGTGACGCTCTCCCCCCGGTTTCCGGTCTCCGACACCCTGCTGCGCCGACTCGCGCTCGCGTCGATCGTCGCGAACGTCGGAATCGTCGCCACCGGCGGGCTGGTCCGGCTGACCGCGTCCGGCCTCGGCTGCCCCACCTGGCCCCGGTGCACCGACGAGTCGTACGTCAACACCCCGGAGATGGGCATCCACGGGGTGATCGAGTTCGGCAACCGGCTGCTCACCTTCGGCGTCGGGGCGATCGCGCTCGCCGTGGTGGTGGCGGTGCTGCTGCACCGGCCCCGGCGGCCGGGGCTGCTGCCGCTGGCGGTCGGGGTGCTCGCCGGTATCCCGGCGCAGGCGGTGATCGGCGGCATCACCGTGCTGACCGACCTGAACCCGTGGGTGGTCGGGCTGCACTTCCTCGCCTCGATGGTGGTGATCGCCGTGGCGTACGCGCTCTGGCGCCGGATCATCGACCCGGACGGCCCGGTGGTGCCGACGGTGCCGGGCCCGCTGCGTACCCTGGCCCGGCTCACCACCGTGGTCAGCGCCTCGGTGCTGGTCGTCGGGACCTGGGTGACCGGCAGCGGCCCGCACGCCGGCGACCACGGCGCCGCCCGCAACGGGCTGGACCCGGAGGCCATCTCCCAGGTGCACGCCGACGGCGTGTTCCTGCTGCTCGGGCTCTCCGTGGCGCTGATCTTCGCGTTCCGCGCCGTCGGAGCGCGGCGGGCCACCCGCGCCGCCGTGGTGCTCGTCGCGGTGGAGCTAAGCCAGGGCGTGATCGGCTTCGTGCAGTACCTCACCGACCTGCCCGCGCTGCTGGTCGGCGCGCACATGGTCGGCTCCTGCCTGGTGCTGCTGGCCACCCTGGGGATGCTCTGGTCGACCCGGGAGCGCCGCCCGGCGCCGCCCGCCTCCGACCAGAGCGCGCCGGTCGAGCCGGCAGCCCCGACTGCGCCACCGGTGCCGGTCAGCGCCTAGCCGAGCGGGCATTCTCCCGGGAGCCCACCCGCCGCCGCCCCGAAAGTCCACCCGCCCCAGGTCACCTGCGCCGGCGGGTCGCCCGCGCCGGGCCTCCGCCGCGTGCACCGGAGGGTCGCCCGCGCCGGGAGCACGCCTCGCACAGCCTGTCGAGCTGCCCCCACGGACGGGGCGTGCTCCGGGTCTCCCGAAGACGGTGGCCCTCCGCACGCGGTGGCCCTCCGCACGCGGTGGCCACCCCAGCAGGCGGAAGGCCCTCCGGACGCGCCGCCACACAGCGGGTCGCTTCCCCAGACGGGTCGGCCCCACAGAGGGGCCGGTCCACAGAAGGGTCGGCCCCCACAGAAGGGTTGGTCCCACAGACGGGGCAGCCCGAAAGGCTTCTCCACCGACCTCACCGACCCGGATCGGCCGCCGGACGCGGCTCCCGGACCGCCCAGCTCCCGGACCGCCCAGCTCCCGGACCGCCAGCCGCCCGACCACCCGGAAGCTGGACCACCCGGCAGCCGGGCGCGCCGGCTAGCCGGACAGGTGGTGACGGATGGCCTCGGCGAGCCGCTCGGGAGCGCCGTCGGCGTACCCGACGAACAGCGACGGCTCGGTCAGCTCCAGCTCGACCAGGACGGGCTCCCCGTCCGGGCCGGGGATGAGGTCCACCCGGGCGTAGAGCAGGCGGTCCGTGCCACCGGGCACCGCCGCCAGGGTCCGCCCGGCGACCGCGAGCTGCTCCGGGGTGGCCGTCCGGGGGGTGATCTCCTCGGCCCGGTACAGCCCGTCGACGCCCCGGTCGGGGCCGGTGAGGATGGGCCCCTTGCGGATGGCGTGGCTGAACCGGAGCCCGTCCGGGCCGGCCAGGTGGAGCAGGGCGGTCTCGCCGGCGGTGTCCACCGCCGTCAGGTACGGCTGCACCATGACGTGCCGGCCGGCGTCGGTGAGCCGGCGGACGTGCGCCGCGGCCAGCTCCCGGTGGTCCGGATCGGCCAGGTCGTACCGGCCGGTGTCCCGGCTGCCGGCGCTGACCGCCGGCTTGACCACGTACTCGCCGTGGCTGGTGGGCGGGGTCCACTGCTCCCCGGGCGCGATCCACGAGGTCGGCACGGTGGGTACCCCGGCGGCCGACAGCTCGGCGAGGTAGCGCTTGTCGGTGTTCCAGCGGACCACGTCGGCCGGGTTGGCCAGGCGGGGCACCGTGTCGGCCCAGGCCACGAACTCGGCGTGGCGCAGCATGTAGTCCCAGGGCGAGCGGAGCACGACGAGGTCGTACCCGGCCCAGTCGACCGTGCCGTCGTCCCAGACGGCGGCGGTGGCCTCGATCCCGGCGGCGGCCAGCGGGGCGAGCACCAGCCGGTCGTCCGGGTCGAGGTCGGGCAGGCCGGCGCAGGTGACGAGAGCGACCCGGGGTCGCCCCCGGGTCGGCTGGTGGTGGTCGGTCACGGTGCGGGCGTCAGCGGGCCATGGTGCGGCGGGCCATCGACCGCCACAGGTCGTTGCTCGGGCGCATCTGGTCCATCAGCTCCCGCTCCCAGGCGTTCTCCACGTCGACCCCCGCCAGCGCGCAAGCCTGCCGGGCGACGACCGTGTCGTCGGCGAACTGGTCGCCCCACGCCCCGTCGGTGCCGACCAGGACGATGCGGGCCCCCCGCTTGCCGACGTACTCGATGACCGCCTTCGCGCCGCCGTGCTCGCCGGCGAACGACCGGATGCCCGCGACCAGGCCGTTGGGGGCCTGTCCCGGGGTGCCCTGGTCGGCGGTCAGCGTTGTATCGGAACCTTCTGCCATGACGCGAAGCCTAAGCAGAGTTCCATCCACGTGGGCGGGAACGATGAACTTATTGTGATGCCCATTACCTGGAGGTTTGACTTCCCAGCCGTCCCATTTGACCGGATATTTCCGTTATAAACTTCCCATTCGGGCGGGAAATGTTACAAGATTTGTCGTAGAAAGACATTCACCCGACACCCGCCTCATATCCCCCACCACCGCCCCGTCGGGGCGCGGAAGGGACCCGGGCGGCCGGGTCAGATCAGGGCGTCCAACGCGACCGCGGCGAAGACGATCGTCAGGTACGTCGTCGACCAGTGGAACAGCCGCATCGGCTTGACGGCCTCGCCCCGGTTCACCCGGCCGGCGAGCCGGTGCGCCTCGATCACGAAGATCGCGCCGACCACCAGGGTGGGCAGCCCGTAGATCGGGCTCATCCCGAGCGGCCAGACCGCCAGCGAGGTGAGCACGGTCAGCCAGGCGAAGATCACGATCTCGGCGTTGACCCGGCGGGGCGAGGCCACCACCGGCAGCATCGGGATGCCGGCCCGCGCGTAGTCCGCCTTGTACTTCATCGCCAGCGGGTAGAAGTGCGGCATCTGCCAGAAGAAGACCACCGCGAAGAGTGCCCAGGCGGCCGGGGCGAGCGACCCGGTGACCGCCGCCCAGCCGATCAGCACCGGCGCGGCCCCGCACGCCCCGCCCCAGAACGTGTTCGCCGTGGTGGTCCGCTTGAGCCAGAGCGTGTAGACCACGTCGTAGTAGACGATCGCGGCGAGGGTCAGCCCGGCGGCCAGCAGGTTGGTGAACGCCGCCATCAGCGCCACCGACACCACCGCCAACACCAGCCCGAAGACCAGCGCGCTGCGCGGCGACACGGTGTGCGCGGGCAGCGGGCGACGCTTGGTGCGCCGCATCAACTGGTCGATGTCCCGGTCGATGTAGCAGTTGAGCACGCTCGCCGCGCCGGCCGCGAGCGAGCCGCCGACCAGCACCACCGCCACCAGCCACAGCGACGGCATCCCGCCGGCCGCGAGCATCATCGCCGGCACGGTGGTGACCAGCAGCAGTTCCACGATCCGGGGCTTGGTGAGCGCGACGTACGCCGCGACGACCGCCCGCACGTCCCGCCGGGCGACCGTGGGGCTGTCCTCCGTGCGCACCGGCGGCTGCCCGGCAGGTTTGCTGACGGGGCGCTCGGTGATCATGCTCACGGATTGCCACCTTCCGGCGTCGGCAGGGGATCGGGTCGGGCGGGCCCGGATCGGGGCCACACACCGACCGACAGCCTACGCGGCGTCGTTTTCGCTGCCCGAACGACCCGACAAGGGTGCGGGCCGTCACAGTGCGCGATGAACGCCGGAGGGGGTCCGTCCCGTACCGCAGACCATCACCCGATCCCTGGGCGGATGTTTAGAACCGCTCGATAGGGTCATGACCGAGGGTTCCGCCCAACCGAGGAGCACAGACATCGTGGCTGCCAACCGTCCCGATCACTCGACACTGAACTGGACCGACCTCGACGGCCGAGCGGTGGACACCGCCCGCGTGCTGGCCATGGACGCCGTGGAGAAATCCGGCAACGGCCACCCGGGTACCGCGATGAGCCTGGCGCCCGCGGCGTACCTGCTGTTCAACCGGGTCATGCGGCACAACCCCACCGACCCGGACTGGACCGGCCGGGACCGGTTCGTGCTCTCCGCCGGGCACTCCAGCCTCACCCTCTACATCCAGCTCTTCCTCTCCGGGTACCCGCTCAGCCTGGACGACCTCAAGTCGCTGCGGCAGTGGGGCTCGCTCACCCCGGGTCACCCGGAGCACGGCCACACCCCGGGCGTGGAGACCACCACCGGGCCGCTCGGCCAGGGCCTGGGCAACGCGGTCGGGATGGCGATGGCGGCCCGCCGCGAGCGCGGCCTGCTCGACCCGGACGCCGAGCCGGGCGCCTCCGTCTTCGACCACCACATCTGGTGCATCGCCTCCGACGGCGACATCGAGGAGGGCATCAGCCACGAGGCCAGCGCCCTCGCCGGCCACCAGCAGCTCGGCAACCTCACCCTGATCTACGACGACAACGAGATCTCGATCGAGGACGACACCCGGATCGCCAAGAGCGAGGACGTCGCCGCCCGGTACGAGGCGTACGGCTGGCACGTGCAGACCGTCGACTGGCGTGCCGGGGACCCGGAGCAGGGCGACTACCACGAGAACGTCGAGGCGCTGTACGAGGCGCTGCTGGCCGCCAAGGCGCAGACCGACAAGCCGTCCTTCATCGCGCTGCGCACCATCATCGGCTGGCCCGCCCCGAACAAGCAGAACACCGGCAAGATCCACGGCTCGGCGCTCGGCGCCGCCGAGGTGGCCGCCACCAAGGAGATCCTCGGCTTCGACCCGGCCCGCACCTTCGAGGTCGACGAGGCCGTCCTCGGCCACGCCCGGCAGGTGCTCGGCCGGGGCGACGCGGCCCAGCAGGAGTGGAACCAGGCGTACGCGGCGTGGGCGGAGGCCAACCCGGAGCGCAAGGCGCTGCACGACCGGCTGGCCGGCCGGATCCTGCCGGAGGGCTGGACCGAGGCCCTGCCGACCTTCCCCGCCGACGCCAAGGGCATCGCCACCCGGGCCGCCTCCGGCAAGGTGCTGGAGGCGCTCGCCCCGGTGCTGCCGGAGCTGTGGGGCGGCTCGGCCGACCTGGCCGAGAGCAACAACACCACGATGAAGGGCGAGCCCTCGTTCGTCCCCGCGGTGCACGCCACCAAGGACTTCCCCGGCCACGAGTACGGCCGCACCCTGCACTTCGGCATCCGTGAGCACGCCATGGGCGCGATCCTCAACGGCATCGCCCTGCACGGCGGCACCCGCCCGTACGGCGGCACCTTCCTGGTCTTCAGCGACTACATGCGCCCCTCGGTGCGGCTGGCCGCGCTGATGAAGCTGCCGGTGACCTACGTCTGGACGCACGACTCGATCGGCCTGGGCGAGGACGGCCCCACCCACCAGCCGGTGGAGCACCTGACCGCGCTGCGGGCCATCCCCGGCCTGGACGTGGTCCGCCCGGCGGACGCCAACGAGACCGTCTGGGCCTGGCGGGTGGCGCTGGAGCACACCGACCGGCCGACCGCGCTGGCGCTGAGCCGCCAGAACCTGCCGACCCTGGACCGGTCGACCCTGGCCGGCGCCGAGGGCGTCGCCAAGGGCGGCTACGTGCTGGCCGAGGCGTCCACCGGCAAGCCCCAGGTGATCATCATCGGCACCGGCTCCGAGGTGCAGCTCTGCCTCACCGCCCGGGAGCGGCTGGAGGCCGACGGCACCCCCACCCGGGTCGTCTCCATGCCCTGCCAGGAGTGGTTCTTTGCGCAGGACGAGGCGTACCGGGAGTCGGTCCTGCCGCGCGGGGTAAAGGCCCGGGTGAGCGTCGAGGCGGGCATCGGGATGTCCTGGCAGGGCATCGTCGGTGACACCGGCGAGACGGTGAGCCTGGAGCACTACGGCGCGAGCGCCCCGCACTCCGTGCTCTTCGAGCAGTTCGGGTTCACCCCCGACCGGATCGTGGCCGCCGCGCACGCGGCCCTGACCCGGCAGGGTGACATCACGGGTTTCACCACTGGTAACTGAAGGGAGCGTGAGCGGCATGACGGACAGGCTGGGTGAGCTCACCGCCGCGGGAGTGGCGGTCTGGCTCGACGATCTTTCGAGGGTGCGGCTCAGCTCGGGCGGGCTGGACCAGCTCCGCCGGGAGAAGCACGTGGCCGGGGTGACCACCAACCCGACCATCTTCGCCAAGGCGCTCGGCGACGCCGCCGAGTACGACTGGCAACTGCGCGACCTCGCCACCCGGGGGGTGGAGGTCGAGGAGGCGGTCCGCATGCTCACCACGTACGACGTGCGGTGGGCGTGCGACGTGATGCGCCCGTCGTACGACGGCAGCGCGGGCGTCGACGGCCGGGTCTCCATCGAGGTGGACCCCCGGCTGGCCCACGACAGCGACAAGACCGTCGCCGAGGCCAAGGCGCTGTGGTGGCTGGTCGACCGGCCGAACCTGTTCATCAAGATCCCGGCGACCGAGGCGGGGCTGCCGGCGATCACCGCCACCCTGGCCGAGGGGATCAGCGTCAACGTCACGCTGATCTTCGGCCTGGACCGGTACTCGCAGGTGATGGAGGCGTTCCTGGCCGGCCTGGAGCAGGCGAAGGCCAACGGCCACGACCTGTCCACCATCGGCTCGGTGGCCTCCTTCTTCGTCTCCCGCGTCGACAGCGAGGTGGACAAGCGGCTGGAGAAGATCGGCTCGGCCGAGGCGAAGGCGCTGCGCGGCAAGGCCGCCGTGGCCAACGCCCAGCTCGCCTACGAGCGCTACGGCGAGGTCTTCTCCTCCGCGCGCTGGCAGGCCCTGGCCGACGCCGGTGCCCACCCGCAGCGCCCGCTGTGGGCGTCCACCTCGACGAAGAACCCGGACTACCGGGACGTCATCTACGTCGAGCAGCTCATCGCCCCCGGCACGGTCAACACCATGCCGGAGTCGGTGGTCCACGCCTACGCCGACCACGGCGAGACCCAGCCGGACACCATCACCGGCGCGTACGCCGCGGCCCGCGAGGTCTTCGACCAGCTCCTGGCGGTCGGGGTCGACCTGTCCGACGTGATCGCCACGCTGGAGCAGGAGGGCGTGGAGAAGTTCGAGGCGAGCTGGCAGGAGCTGCTCGACGGCGTCCGTGCCTCGCTGGCCGCCGCCGGCAGCGGCGAACGCTCCGCATGAGCGAGAGCCACCGGCG
>NZ_LRQV01000044.1 GCF_001567585.1 Micromonospora rosaria | reverse complement strand
CCCCGGCGAACCCGTCGGGCGTGTTCGAGTACGGCACGCCCGGCCCGGTCGTCGGCGGCGGCGTCGTCGGCGGTGCGGTGGTCGGGTTCGGCGGGGTGGTGGGCGCGCCGGTGGTCGGGCCGACCGAGCCGGTGCAGGCCGTACCGTTGAGGGCGAAGTTCGTGGGGTTCGGGTTGCTGCCGCCCTGCGACCCGTTGAAACCGAAGGTCACGCTCCCGTTGGTCGGGATCGCCGCGTTGTAGGACACGTTCGTCGCGGTGATGGCCGAGGTGCCGCTCGGGATGGTGGCGTTCCACGCCTGGCTCACCTGCTGGCCGCCGGTGAACGTCCAGGTCAGCCGCCAGCCGTTGACCGCGTCACCCAGGTTGGTGACCGTCACGTCGGCGGTGAAGCCCCCGCCCCAACTGCTGCTCACCCGGTAGTCGACCCGGCAGCCGGCGGCGGCCTGGGCGGAGACCGCCAGCACGGCTCCGGTGGCGACCAGCGCCGCGGTCGTGGACGCGACCAGGCCGGTACGCCAGATCCTGGCTTTCCTGCTTCCCTGCATGTCTGAAGCTCTCCTCGGGACGCGGTGGTGATGGTGGTGGTCGGTGCGTCGCGGGCGGATGGCGCTACCCGTCGGGATTACAGACGGATTACCGTCGGGGGCATAACAGAACTTCGATGAGTTTTTTCGGGCCCGGCGTCGGTCGACCCCGACGAGGCTCGGCGCGATCCCGAAGGGTGGTACGGCGTGGAGACGACGACGGACGCCGACCTGGTACAGGCCGCGCAGGCGGGCGACCAGCGGGCGCTCGCGGAACTGGTCGCCACCCACCTGCCCCTGGTGCACAACGTCGCCGGCCGGGCCCTGCCCGAACGCGCCGACGTGGACGACGTGGTCCAGGAGACCATGTTGCGGGTCGTCCAACGGCTGGGCGACCTGCGGGACCCGACACGGTTCCGGGCCTGGCTGATCAGCATCACCATCCGGCAGATCAAGGACCGGATGCGGGTCCGGCAGGTCACCCTGCGACAGCAGACGCCGCTGGCGGAGTACACCGAGACCCCGGACCCCGAGACCGACGTCGCCGCCGACGTCGTGGCCCACGCCACCCACCAGGCGCAGCGACAGGACCTGCTGGCCGCCGTCCGCTGGCTGAACCCCGACGAACGCCAGGTGCTCGCCCTGTGGTGGCAGGAGTTGAACGGCACCCTGACCCGCGCCGAGCTGGCCGAGGCGCTGGGCGTCACCGTCGCGCACGCCGGGGTCCGGATCCAGCGGATGAAGGGCCAGGTGCTGCTGGCCCGCACCGTGTTGCAGGCGTTGCGGCAGCCGGCCCGCTGTCCCGGCCTCACCCGGGCCGGGGCGGGCTGGGACGGCAGCGCCGACCCGTACTGGTTCCGCAAGCTGGCCCGGCACGTCCGCGCCTGCCCCGCCTGCGGCGCGCTCGGCGCGGCCCAGGCGCCCACCGAGCACCACGTGGTCAGCATCGGGCTGCTCGCCGCGCCCGCCCTGCCCCTGTCCGACCTGCTCGCCGCAGGCGTCGCGGCGCCGGTGGCGGGGAAGGCGCTGGCGTTCCTCGCCGCCCCGCTGGTCACCGTCTTCCGCCGGCTGGCGGAGTACGTCGTCGGCAAGCCGGCCGCCCTGGTCGCCACCCCGGTCGTCGGCGCGGTGGCCGTGCTCTCGACCGGCCTGCTCCTGCCCTCCGACGGTGACGAACCGCTGGCGCAACCGCCCTCGCCGTCGGTGACCGCGCCGGCCGCCGGGCCCAGCCCGGCGACGACCGCGTCCGCGCCACCGGCCAGCGCGCCCCCGACGGCGGTACCCACGGAGCTCTTCGTCGCCCCGGACGGCGACGACACCGCCGCCGGCACGGAGGCCGAACCGTACGCCACCGTGCACCGGGCGGTCGCCGCCGCGCGGCCGGGGCAGACCATCTACCTGCGCGACGGGGTGCACCGGGCCACCCGGCCGGTGGAGATCACCACCAACGGTACGGCCGCGCGGCGGATCACCCTGACGAACTACCCCGGCGAGCGACCGACCATCGACGCGAGCGGGGTGCCGCCGGGACAGCCGTACATCACCCACCGGGCCAGCCACTGGACGGTACGGGGGCTGGACGTCAGCGGGGCCCCGGGGGAGGCGTACGTCTGCCAGTCGTGCCGGCACACCATCCTGCGGGACCTGCGGATCCACGCCAACGGGGGCACCGGGCTCACCCTGCGGGGCCGGGGCACCAGCGACAACCAGGTGCTCGACAGCGACTTCTTCGACAACGCGGACCCGGCCCGCCGGGAGGCCGACGGGTTGACCTTCGGCGTCGGCTCCGGCCGGGGCAACGTCGTGCGGGGCTGCCGGACCTTCGGCAACGTCGACGACGGGGTGGTCGTCGACGCCTTCACCGACCCGGTCACCATCGACGCCACCTGGTCGTACGGCAACGGCGGGCGGCGGGCGGAGGCGCCCGAGGAGCCCGGTTCCGGGCACGGTTTCGACCTGGGCGACACCGCCGCCGCCCACGTGGTGACCCGCAGCGCCGCCTGGAAGAACCACGGGCACGGCTTCACCGACAGCGGGACGGGTGGCGCGCACCGGATCACCCGGAACACCGCGTTCCGCAACGCCGGACACGGTTTCGCCTTCGCCTCCCCGTCGACGGTCCGGGACAACGTGGCCCTCGGCAACGACGAGCAGCGGGTCCTGGTGGACGGGGTCGACGAGGCGGGCAACTCCTGGAACGGGCCCGGCTGGGGTACCCAGGTGCTGCGCGACATCGACCCGGCGACCGCCGAGGCGGACCGGCCCGCCGGTGGTGGGCTGCCGGAGACCGCGTACCTGACCCACACCAACGACCCGGACGTGGGCGCGCCGATGAACCCGCCCCGTTGACCCGTCAGCCGCCCCGCAGCAGTCGGTGCAGGCCGGCGGCGACCGCGAACCCGACGGTGAGGGCCACCGGCCACCCGCCCTCGCGGTACGCGAGCCAGCCGGCCCCGCCCGCGAGGGCCAGGACGACGAGGGCGGTGAGATCGAGCAGCGGACGATGCCTCGGCTCGTCGTCGTACGCCGAGCCGCTGCCGCGTCGATTCCTTCGCATGAAACTTCTCCCTGTTCCTGTTCTCCGAGAATTTCTCGGAATGGGCGGACGACAGTCGGCCGGAGGAAATCGGCTGTCGACCCCGCGCCGCCGGAATTCACGATCTTGCGTCGCAGGCTCTAATGTGGAGCGCTATCCGGTTGAGGCACGTCTGGTCTATCCGTTCATCGAGTCGCCTTCCAGCCGGGACGAGAGATTGGGCGACACCGCGACCGGTGTCGCCCCTTGACGTCGGCGTTGACGGAGAGGGACATGAGCGGCGACACCAGGAGACACCAGCGGCGACCGGGGGCGACTCGGTGACCCCCCGCCGCACCCGGGAGACAATGGCCACGGCCGGCGTCACCCCGGAGGGAATCGCACTCGTACAGAAGCTCGTCGACGCTCTCGACACGCGCTGGCCGAGCCGGACACAGTTCCTCGCCCACGTCGGACAGCGCAATCCCAAGCCGCCACTGACCAAACAGCGACTGTCCAAGGAACTCGGCAGCCCGGCGAAGCCCCGCGGCCCGGAGTGGAGCATCGCCCGGCTGATCGCGGAGGAATGCGTGCCCGCCGAGGAGCGGGACGCATTCCTCGCCGACATCGCCGGCCTGTACTGTGCCGCCCGGCGGGTCCAGCGTCCTCCCGGCTACGACGGGCAGGTCAACCGGATCGAGGAACCGGTCCCCCTCGGACACCCGGCGCTGGAGGCGATGCGACGCACCCTCGACGAGCACGTACGGGAGACGGATCAGCTACGGCTACGCCACGAGGAGACGGTGGGGCAGGCGGAACGGCTCCGGCAGGCCCTGGCCGAGACCGCCCGGCGACAGGCCCTGACCGAGCAGCAACTCGTCCAGGCCGAGGAGAAGGCGGAACAGTACTGGGAGCTGCGTAGCCAGATCGCCGAGAAGGAGGTCGAGAACGCCAAGCTGACGGAGCACATGCTGGCGATGTCCGCCCGCCACCTGGCCGAGCAGCAGACCCAGGAACAGGCCATGCGGGAACTGCACGAGACCGTCATCCACCAGCAGGCGCTGCTCCACGACCAGAAGGCGCGTCAGGAGGAGTTGGCGGCCGGCAACGCCGCGCTCCTCACCCGCAACCGGACCCTGGTCGAACGTACCTGTCGGCTGATCGCCGGGGCGGAGAACCACGTCGCGGTGGAGACGTTGGTGGACAACCGGCTGGTCCGGGAGGTCGTCCGGACACCGGTGAACCGTCAGCTCGCGCTGTACCTGCTGTCCCACCTGGACCAGACCGGGCACCAGGTCGCCGAGGTCGCCGGTGCGGTCCAGATGCCCGTCGAGCAACTCCGGTTGATCATCACCGGCCGCGAGTTGCCCACCGTCGAGCAGGTGCAACGGATCGCCGGGGAGATCGGCGCCGATCCGGGGTACGCCCACCGGCTGCACACCAGAGCGGCCTGGGGCGTCCCGGCCATGCTCGCCGCGCCCACCCGACCGGGTGGTACGGCGCAACGGTTCGACCACCTGGTCGCCTCCAACTTCGGCGACCCGTCGCCGCTGGTCGCCCCGGAGTCCCCACCCGGCCACCTCCCTTGTCCCCCAGCCGACGGCGACACGCCACCGCGGCCTCGGTCCGGGTCGCACCCGGCCGGCGACCAGTCGACGGACCGGGTCGCCGTCGCCCTCTACGAGTCGACGGCCGCGCGACACCACCGGGCCGTCGAGCGGCGGGCCCACCGGCAGCGGTCGCTCCAGCAGGTACGGGAGGTGCACGCACGCAAGGAACGGTGGCTGGTGCTGCTCAGGGCCAGCATCGGGATCGGGTACAGCACGATCGGCCTCGGGTGGCTCCTCCTGCTCGTGACCTCGGACCGGTGGTCGCTCGCCGGAGGTCTGTCGCCGCTCGTGGTGCTCCTGACGGGCATCGCCGTGTACGTCACCGGGCGCTGGCGTCCCGCTGGTCCGGACCGGTACGACGACGGGGACGACAGCGACAGCCCTCCACCTCGACGGGGTCGGCCACGACTGGTGCGCCGGTCGCTTCGGCAGCACGCCCCGCGCCCCGTCCGACCCCCGGGTCTGGTCGACCGGGCCGGGGCGGGACCGGGCCGCACGTCGGGTAGCGGCTGGCCGCCGGCACCACCGGAGAGTGCCGCCGACACCCCACCGTCCACGGACCTCGACCCGACCATCACCCTGCCGCGCCCGCGCACCGCCAGCGGTCTCCCCGCCCCCGAGTGGGCCTGCTGAGGAAGGGACGGCACCGGGCCGGGTCAGGTGCCGCCCCGCCCCGGCCCGACGGTGCCGGTGGCGTGGGGGTCGGGGTCGGCGGTGGCCGCCAGGGTGGCCTGCCAGCGGGCCCGCTGCACCGCGTCGGCGCGGGCGAACTGCCGGGCCACCCGGGCCAGCCAGGCGCTCTCCGAGGCCACCGAGGCGGCCACGTCCTGGAACGGGTGCTCGGCGCGGTAGTGGCGACCGTGGGCGTGGCCGACCAGCGCGGCGGCGATCAGCGCGGCTTCCAGGGTGGCCGGGTCCGCCCCCGGGCCGACCCAGCGGGGGACGTCCGGGTGCGCGTACGGGCGCAGGGTCAGTTGTGCGTCCCGGATCTCGATCACCCGCCGGTAGAGCGCGAACTCCGCGTCGGCCAGCGGCCAGCCGCCGCTGGTGTGCAGGGCGATCTGCGGCAGCGCGGCCCGGACCGCCTGCCAGAGCGGGTCGATCCGGCGCAGCCGCCACCAGGCGGGCAGCCAGCGCAGTGGCGCGGTGAGCCGGTCGTTCCACCCGGTCAGGGTCGCCCCGACCAGCCAGAGCAGCATGCAGATCGAGCCGAGGGTGGCCCCCACCGGCAGCGGGGTGGCCAGCGACCGACCGGTGACCAGGACGAGCACCGGGCGCACCCCGGACCAGGCCGCCCAGATGATGCCGAGCCCGGCCCCGGCGACGACGAAGCACAGCCCGACCCGGAACAGCCCGGCCTGCACGTGTCGCAGGTAGCCGCCCACGCTGGCGATGAAGGCGACCAGGCAGACGGCGATGTAGCAGAAGAAGGTGACGAGGTAGCCGACCACCAGGGGTTCATGGGAGTACGTGTTGACGAAGTTCAGCGTGAACGTGGTGTCGGCGACGACGAGCAGCGTCCCCATCAGGGTCACCGCGGCGGCCAGCAGGAGGCCGTAGCGGCGCAGCCAGCGCCGGATGCCGGCCGGCCGGGCGATGCTCTGGCCGAGCGCGCCGAGGAGGTACGCGGAGATCATCTCCAGGCTGTTGCCGAGCAGCCGGCCCAGGTTCGGCACCGGCTCGACGTGGCTGACCGCGATCAGGACCGGAGGCGCCATCACCGCCAGGCCGAGACCGATGCAGAGGAAGAACCCGGAGAGGTACCGGGTGCCGGCGGCCTGGCGGGCGCCGCGTCCCCGCAGGAGCTTGTAGGTGGCGACCACCACGGCGAGGGCCAGGGCGCAGAAGTTGAGCCAGTTCAGCATGGGTACGCCCGCCGACGGTCAGCCCGAGTCGAAGATCGAGCCGAGGCGGGCCAGGCCGTCGGCGACCTCGGGGGTGACCGGCCCGGCCCGCCCGGACGGGTCGCGCCGGGCGCGCTGGGAGATCATCGAGGCGACCAGTTCGGCCTCCTGCTCCTGCTGGGCGGAGTAGTCGGAGCGACCGAGCACCCGACGCACCAGGTCGGCGGAGAGATTCGGCAGCAGGAGGTCGGGCAGGGCGGCCAGGGTGCGGTCGCCGATGTGGCCGCAGAGCAGGTGACCGACCTCGTGCAGCAGGATGTGCTCGCGGTGCAGCCGGGTGGTGCTGGTGGCGTAGAAGAGGTAGTCGGCCTGGTCGGTGGCGATCAGGGCGCCGCACTGGGCGGCGCCGCCGGGCATCGGCACCAGTTCGACCGGCCGGCCCCGCTGCCGGGCGAGGGCCGCGACGAAGCGGGCCGGCTCGAAGGGTGTCGGAATCGTCAGCCCGTCGACGATCCGCCGGCACCGGCGCCACATGCTCCGGTCGACCGCCATCACGCCCCGCTCTTGCCCTGCCGTTCGCCGCGATCGGGGCGGTCCACACCGGACGTGGTGTTCCGGCTCGCCTCCCGCCGCCCGATAGCTTCGATCATGTCGCTGATGGTGTCCAGCCCTTCCGGCGAGAGGGTGACCGCCCGGAGCGCGATCTGCCGGACCGCGCTGTCCCGCAGCGCGCCGAGCAGTTCCAGCTCACCGGCGATCCGGGCGCTCTGCTCGTCGTCGAAGAAGTACGCGGTCGGGACCTGGAAGAACTGGGCCAGCGCCTCCAGGTGCCGCTTGGTCGGGTTGTCCCGGCGACCGTTGCGCAACTGCCACAGGTAGGTGGCGGAGAAGCTCTCCCCGGTCGCCTCGCGGCAGGCGGCGGCGACCTCGTCGTTGCGGTACTGCTCGCGGTCGGGCCGCCGGACGACCTCGAAGAGTCTGTTGATCTTCTCGGCGAGGGTGCCCCCGGGTGACCGGTGCACGCGACCCCTCCCCTCGTCGACCGGCGGTCTCCCGGTCGACGTGGTTGACGGCGGGAGCCACCTCGGACATCCTAGCGATTCGGAATTTAGCTGAGATGAATGAAGCTAGTTGCCTTGCTTCACACCAGCTAACTGGTTACCAGGAGGTGAATTCAGATGACCGCACTCGTCGCGCACACCAACGAGATCTCGGCCGAGATGTTCGGTGAGCTGACCGAGGACCGCACCGCCGAGGGGCTGGCCGGCCTGACCCCGGTGCTCGCCACCCCGACCGCCGTGGCGCTGGGCGTCGCCGTCGGCGCCGTCGCGTTCCACGCCGGCTACATGGTCGGCATCGCCCGCAACATGGCCGAGGGCACCCGCCCCCGGCCGCAGTAAGGGCAACCCAGTCCCCGCGCGGCAACGCGCCCTCAACCAGGAGGTGATCCCGTGTCCGTCCTCGCGACCCGGGTGAACACCGACCCCGACCTCGCCGCGATCCCGATCGACAGCGGCGAGGCGTGCAGCCAGGTCGGCGGCATGCCCGTGCTCGCCACCCCGGCCACCATCGTCAGCGTCGCCGCCGGTGTCGGCCTGGTCGGCTCGGTGGCGGCGCTCTTCGGCGCCGGCTACGTCGCCGGCCGCAACCTCGGTGGCACCCGCCCGCCAGTCCAGAACTGACCATCCGGCCCCGCCCACCCGGGCGGCCAGCCACCACGGTACGGGTCCGGTGTGCCGTCCCGGCGGCACACCGGCTCCTCCGACAGCCCCACCACCCGTCCCGCCGCACCGGCCCCCGACCGTCAGGAAGCGCCGACCATGACGAGACCAGCCTGGCGCGACCGGCTCCGGCCGCCCGCCACGTACGACCGTTCCGCCGTGCTGACCTGGACCGAGCGGATCAGCTCGGTGACCCACCTCTTCGCCAGCCTGGAGTACCTGACCCGGCGCCGCGACCGGCAGCGGGGCGGGGCGAACAACTGGGCGGTGAACCGGCGCACCTTCCACGCCCAGGTCCCCCGGATCACCCGCGCCCTCGACCTGGTCGCCGACGACCGGGTCGCCACCGCGCTGCACGTCAGCCGGGCCGTCTCGGCCGCCGCGCTCTGGCTGCCGCTGAGCCCCCGGCAGCGGGTCGCCGCCAACGCCGTGCTCACCGGCAGCCAGGCCGCCCTGCACGCCCAGCACCTGTACGGCAGCGACGGGGCCGACCAGGTCTCCTTCCTCGTCCAGGCGCTCACCACGCTGGGCCGGATCGGTCAGCGCCGCCCCGCCGTGGTGGACGCCTGCCTCTGGTTCGTCGCCCTCCAGTCGGTGCTGTCGTACACCGTCTCCGGCTGGGCGAAGCTGCCCAGCGACACCTGGCGCAGCGGGCGGGCCCTGCCCGGGATCACCCGGACCCTCACCTACGGCGACCCGCAGGTGTGGCGGCTGATGCAGCGGTACCCCCGGCTGACCAGGCTCACCGCGCACGGCGTGCTGGCGATGGAGTGCGCGTTCCCGCTGGCGTACGCGGCCAGGGGCCGGCCGGCGCCGTACCTGCTCGCCGCCGCCGGGGCGTTCCACCTGGTCAATGCCCGGGTGATGGGGCTGGGGCGGTTCTTCTGGGCGTTCACCTCGACGTACCCGGCGGTCGTCTACACCACCCGGCCCCGCGCGCGGACCGCCGGCCGTGATGGGGTCCGCCGCGACGACACGCTGCCCGCCGCGGTCGCCGCCGCCGGGCTGGCCCTCTTCGCCGCCGGCCAGGCCGCCCGGATCCGCCGTCGGCGGCTCATCGAGCGGGGACGCGGCGACGAGCGGACCCTCACCACCACCGCCGGCAACGTGCTCTCCTACCGGTACGCCGGCGGCGGCGACGACCGGACCGGACCGGTGGTGCTGCTGGAGAGCGGGCTGGCCGCCACCGCCGAGCACTGGGAGCGGATCGCCGCCCCGCTGGGCGAGCGGTTCACCACGGTGACCTACCAGCGGGCCGGCTACGGTGCCAGCCGCTACACGGGCGGCCGGGGGTTCCGCTTCGAGACCATGGTGGACGACCTGGTGGACCTGGCCCGGCACGTCAGCGGGGACCGCCCGGTGGTGCTGGTCGGCCACTCCCTCGGCGGGTACCTGGCGCTGCTCGCCGCCGAGCGGCTCGGCCCCCGGGTCCGGGGGGTGGCCCTGGTCGACTCCAGTCACCCCGCCGAGCTGCGTCGCTCGCTGCGCCAGGCCGAGGGGGGCCGGGCCCTGACCAGCACGCTGGCCATCATGCCCGGCTCGCTGCGGGCCGGCTTCGGCTCGCTGCTGCCCCGGGCCGGCTGGGTCGACCGGATGCCCGAGCCGGTGCGCCGACTCGCCCTGGCCCAGTACCGCGACCCGGAGCTGTGGGCCGCCGCCCGCCGCGAGTGGTCGGTGGTCCGGGACCGCTTCGAGGACGAGAGCGTCGGGCTGCCCCGCATCGACGTACCGCTGGTGGTGGTGACCGCCGGGCGGACCGCCCGGACCGACGCCGTCCAGGCCGACCTGCACGACGAGTTCGCGGCGGCGGCGCCCCGCGCCGAGCGGTACGTGGTCGAGGACGCCGACCACGACGAGATCCTCACCGCCGCCGACCGGGCCGAGGAGGTGGTCAAGATCCTGACCGCCTTCGTCGACGACGTCACCGATCCCGCTGCCGGCCACCCCGAGGAGGAGCGATGAGCCGCCGCGTCGGCACCGACCTGCGCCCGCTGACCACCGTGGTCACCGCCGGCCTGGTCGGCTGGTTCGGGGTGACCGTGCTCAGCCAGCACCCGCAGCAGGTCTTCGACCGGTTCCGCCGCTTCGACGTCTCCGGGCTGCTGATCGGCAACTGGCGGTTCTTCGCCCCGGAGCCGGCGCAGCACGACTTCCACATCCTGCACCGGGTCCTGCACACCGACGGCGAGCAGAGCCGGTGGTCGGAGACGGTCGAGATCCCCCGCCGGTGCTGGCGGCAGGTGGTCTGGTTCCCGGAACGCCGCCAGGACAAGGCCATCTTCGACATCTGCGCCGACCTGATCGTGCACCTCGGACAGCCGGGCGTGGACGTCACCGACACCCCGGCGTACGAGGTGCTGCGGGACATCGTCGAGGCGGCCGTACGGGAGACCCACCCGATGCGTACGCCCAAGGGCTTCCAGTTCGTGATCGCCCGCAGCACCGGCTACGACGAGTCGCAGAAGCCCGAGTACCTGCTCGTCTCCCCGTTCGTACCCCTGGAGGGCAACGCCGATGACTGAGATCGCCGACAGCGGCTACGGACGCCAGTTCGTCGACTTCTACGACCGGCTCTTCCCCGGCGGGCCGGCGGTGGAGCAGACCGTCGGGTACCTCGCCGAGCGGCACCCCGGCGACGGCCTGCCCACCCTGGAACTCGGCGTGGGCACCGGCCGGATCGCCCTGCCGCTGGCCGAGCGGGTCGGGGAGATCGTCGGGGTGGACTCCTCGCCGGAGATGCTCGACGTGCTCCGCGCCGCGCTGGCCGACCGGCCCCGCCCGGTCACCCCGGTGCACGGCGACATCCGCGACTGGGCCGACGACCGCCGGTACGGGCTGGTCTACTGCGTCTGCGGCACGCTCTCCATGCTGCTCGACCCGGCGGAGCAGCAGCGGGCCGTGCAGGTCGCCGCGGACCGGCTGGCCCCCGGCGGGACCCTGGTGGTGGAGACCCACAACCCGGAGTTCGCGCTCACGGTGCTCAACCAGGGCCGGGCCCGGGACTCCTTCTTCGTCCCCTACCCGGGGCGGGACACCGGGCTGCTCTCCTACTCGACCATCGACGTGACGCACCGGGTGTGGCACCTGGCGCACATCTGGATCGAGGAGGGCCGGTCCCGGATCGCCACCGAGTTGAGCCGGCTCACCACCCCCGAGGAGGTCGACGGGTACGCCGAGCGGGCCGGGCTGACACCGGTCGCCCGGCACGCCGACTGGGCCGGCACCGAGTTCACCGGCGCGGAACCGATGTACGTCAGCGTGTACCGCGCCGGGGACGAGCGGTGAGCCCGGCGACCGGCGGGCAGCGGCACTGGCTGGGCATGCTCACCGGGTACGTCCGGCCGCACCGGGGTCCGTTCCTGGCCGCCGGGATGCTGCTGCTCCTCTCCAGCCTGCTCGGCCTGGCGCAGCCACTGGCCGCCAAGGCGCTCATCGACGGGCTCTCCGCCGGGCAGGGGGTGGGCCGGGCGCTGGTCGCGCTGACCGGGCTGGTGCTGGCCGCCGCCGTGCTGCTCGGCGTCGGCAACTACCTGATCCTGCGCACCGCCGAGGCGGTCGCCCTGGACGGCCGGCGGGGTCTGGTCCGGCACCTGCTGCGGCTCACCGTGCCGGCGATGCAGCGGCAGGCCCCCGGCGACCTGCTGGCCCGGGTCGCCGGGGACACCATGCTGCTGCGCCAGATCGCCAGCCAGGCCCTGATCGACCTGTTCACCGGCGGGGTGATGCTGCTCGGCGCGGTGGTGCTGATGGCGGTGGTCGACCTGGCGCTGCTCGGGGTGACCGTGATCGTGGTGGCGCTGCTGCTGGTGATCATGGGGGTGCTGATGCCCCGGATCCGGGAGGCGGCGCTGCGCTCGCAGGAGTCGGTGGGCGAGATGGGGGCCACCCTGGAGCGCGCACTGGGCGCCTTCACCACCATGAAGGCGTCCGGTACCGAGGCCACGGAGGCGGCCCGGATCGACGCGGCGGCGCTGACCGCGTACCGGCAGGGGGTGAGCCTGGCCCGGTGGGGCTCGATCGCCGGCACCAGCGCCGGACTCGCCATCCAGGTCGCGTTCCTGGTGGTGCTCGGCGTCGGTGGCGCGCGGGTGGCCAGCGGCGCGATGCCGGTCTCGGCGCTGGTGGCGTTCCTGCTCTACGTGGCGTACCTGACCCACCCGGTGCTGCAACTCGTCGGCGCCGGCACGTACCTCCAGATCGGCCGGGCCGCGCTGACCCGGATCGGCGAGATCGACGCGCTCCCCGTCGAGCCGATCGACCTGCCCCCGCCGGGCGGGACCGCGAGGCCTGCCGGACCCCCGACGTCGGCCGGGATCCCGACGTCGGGGGTCGCCGGGCCGGGCGGCGGGGCGGCTCGCCCCGGCGCGGACGCCGGGGCGGCTCGGGCGGAGCCGGCGGCAGGGCGGGCGGAACCGGCGGCGGTGGTCTTCGAGCAGGTCGGCTTCGGCTACCCGGGCCGCGCCGAGCCGGCCCTGCACGACCTCAGCCTGACCGTGCCGGCGGGCGGGCTGACCGCCCTCGTCGGCCCGTCGGGCTCCGGCAAGACCACGGTGCTCGCCCTGATCGAACGCTTTTACGAGCCGGAGCACGGCCGGATCCTGTTCGATGGGCGACCGCTGGCCGACTGGCCGCTGGCCGAGCTGCGGGCCTCAATCGGCTACGTCGAGCAGGACGTCGCCGTGCTCGCCGGGACGCTGCGGGAGAACGTGGCGTACGCGACGCCCGGCGCCACCGACGAGGAGATCCACGCGGTGCTGCGCACCACCCGGCTCGGCCCGCTGCTGGAGCGCCTCGGCGGCGACCTGGACGCCCCGATCGCGCACCGGGGCAGCTCCGTCTCCGGTGGGGAACGGCAGCGCATCGCGGTGGCCCGGGCGCTGCTGCGCCGGCCCCGGCTGCTGCTGCTCGACGAGGCGACCTCGCAACTGGACGCGGCCAACGAGGCGGCGCTGCGCGAGGTGATCCAGGAGGTCTCCCGCCGGACCACGGTGCTGATGGTCGCGCACCGGCTCTCCACGGTGCTCGGCGCGGCGCAGATCGTGGTGCTGGAGAACGGCTCGGCCCGTTCGGTCGGCTCCCACCCCGACCTGGTCCGCACCGACTCGCTCTACGCCACCCTGGCCGCGGAACAGTCCCTGGTCTGAGACCGGGCCGGCCCCGGATGGGGCCCGGGGCCGGCCGGCTCACCCGTGGCAGCCTGCTGAGCGCGGTGGCGGTTCTCCGACGCGACACGCCGGTGGCGGCGTCGGATCGTGCACACCGCTCCGGCAGCGACGCAGCGGGTTCTATGGTGTGTCGGACACGGGACGCGTGGCCGGATCACGGGCACCGGCGTCGGGACCGGTGGGGAGGCTGTCGCGGTGACCGGCAGGCGACTGAGCAGGGCTCTCGACCCGGCCACCCGGGCCTGGTGGCGGCTGGTCGGCCGCCCGGTGGACCTCGACGGCGAACACCGGTGGCTGGACGCGCCGATGTGCGGCCCGGGACCGGTCGGCGGCTCCTGGCTCGCGGCCGAGGCCGAGCGGGTCGGCGGTACCGTGCGCGAGGACGTCACGGACGGCGGGCTGCTGTCGTCGATGTCGGTGCTCGACGGTGCGGAGTTCCGCGCCGCCGACCTGGACCCGGCGGTCCGGGACTTCTACGAGCACACCGCGGGCTGGCGGATGGAGGTGTGGGCGCAGTGGTCGGCCCTGTTCCAGCCGGGTGGTGAGCTGGTGAGCCGGCTCTTCGGTCGGCGGGTCCAGCAGCTCGCCCTGCCCACCCGTCCGCTCGACGTCGCGCACGGCATGGACTCGCGGGTCGTGCACCTGCTCGACGCCGACGGGGCGCAGCACGCCGCCGGGTGGCTACGGACGCTCTCCGCCACCGGCGAGTACGTCTACAGCGGCTGCTACTCCCACCGCCTGCTGCCCGGCTCGGCGCAGCCCTCGGTGCACGTGGCGTTCCCGCTGGAGGCCGGCAACGTGCAGGTCTTCCTCCGCCCCGCCGTACGGGCCGACGGCTCGTTGGTGCTGACCTCCGGCGCGGGGGCCTTCGGCGAGGACGGCGCGTACGTCGTGGTCCGGCACGGCCGCCGGGCGTACGCCGCGCGGGTGCCGATCCACGAGCGCTTCCACGTCTACCGGGACCGGCGGGGCGTGCTCCGTACCGACCACGAGTTACGGCTCTACCGGGCGCAGGCGCTCCGCCTGCACTACCGTCTGGAGCCGACCCGCCCGCGCCCCACGCCATAATGGTCCCGGCAGCGCGACCGCCGGGCCGGGCCGCGCGTCACACGCTTCACCTCCAGCGGTGTCGGGTCGCCCCCCGCCCGCGGCCCGGCCCCGGACGGACGGTCTCCGTCCGGGGCCGGGTGGGGGCGAGGTGTCCGGGCCGGACGGTCACCCCGCCCGGAGGGCGTCGCGCAGGTGCGGGCTCTGCGGTGAGCGGACCGCCGGTGGCCGGCGGCGTACCGCGTCCCAGGCCGCCTTGCCGCTGGCCAGGTAGTCCCGGGCCGTCTTCTCGGCGAGCAGCCCGGTGGAGCAGCCGGGGCAGTCGGCGGTCACCCCGTCGACGTCCAGCCCGACGTGCCGGCAGAGGGCCACCGCCCGGGAGAGGTGGTACCCCTGCGTGACGATCAACGCCCGGCCGACGCCGTACACGTCCCGCGCCCGCACGCAGGTGTCGTACGTGTCCAGGCCGGCCGGGTCGGCCACCACCCGCCGGGGGTCGACCCCCAGCTCCCCGGTCAGGTACGCGGTCATCGCCGCCGGCTCGTCCCCGGAGAGGCCCCCGCCGTCGCCGGAGACGAGGACCACCCGGGCCCGACCGGCGTGCACCAGCTCGGCGGCGGTCCGCAGCCGACCGGCGAGCCGCGCCGAGGGCTGCCCGTCCGGCGCCACCTCGGTACCGAGGACGACGACCACGTCCGCGGTCGGCGCGTCGGCCGGGTCGTACTCGTGGCCGTGGGCGGCGATCTCCGTCCAGAGCCAGGGGATGCTGGCCAGCAGCAGCACGACGAGCCCACCGACGGCGAGTCGCCGGGCGTACCGGCGCCAGCGGCGGGGATCGGTCACGGCTGCGACCGCCGGTCCCCGGCCGGGACCGGGCCGGCGGTGGGGCCGCCGGCCGCAGCACCGGTGGGGCCGGCGGTCCGGGTCGCCGGCTGCCGTTCCCAGGCGTCGATGTCGGCCAGCGCCGAGCGCCTGGTCGCCGGATCCGCCCCGCTGCTCTCGATCGAGCTGCGGGCGACGGCGGCGAGCGCGCGGTCGTCGAGCCCCAGCTCGTCGCGGCACAGCTCGTACTCGGCGAGCAGGCCGGGGCCGAAGAGCAGCGGGTCGTCGGCGTTCACGCTGCACCGCACCCCGGCGGCCAGCAGGCGGGGCAGCGGGTGTTCGGCGAGCGAGGGCACCACCGACAGCAGCAGGTTGCTGGTCGGGCAGACGTCCAGGCAGGTCCCCGCGTCGGCGAGGCGGCGCACCAGCTCCGGGTCCTCCACCGCGCGGACCCCGTGCTGGACGCGGTCGGCGCCGAGCAGGGTGAGCGCCGCCGCGACGCTCTCCGGGCCGGCGAGTTCGCCCGCGTGCGGGGCGGCGAGCAGGCCGGCGTCCCGGGCGATCCGGAACGCCTCGACGAACGGCTCGGGCGGGTACCCGTCCTCGTTGTCGGCCAGGCCGAACGACACCACGCCCCGACCGGCCCACCCGGCGGCGACCCGGGCGATCCGTTCCGCCTCGGCCGGGTCGGCCGTCCGGTTCGCCGCCAGCATCAGCCCGAAACCGATGCCGTACTCGCGGGCGGCCTCCTGACCGGCCGTGACCACGGCGGCGGTGACCTCCTCGACCGGCCCGATCGTGCCGACGTGGTGCACGGGGTAGATCGACGGCTCCACCCACACCGCGCCGTCGCGGGCGGCGTCCTGCACCACCTCCCGGGTGAGCCGCTGGAGGTCCTCGGTGGTCCGCAGCACCGCGCAGGCCGCGACGTACAGGTCCACGAAGGCGAGGAACGATCCGTAGCCCCGGGTCGGCGGGACCTCCCTCCCGTGCCGCTGCGCCAGCTCGGCCAGTGTCTCCGGCCGCATCGCCCCCTCCAGGTGCAGGTGCAGGTGCCCCTTGGGGAGGGCGGCCAGGTCCCGGGCGGCGTCGGGTACGGGTGGGGCGTCGGTCATGCGTCCTCCTCGTGGCAACCGGTCACCCGTCGGTGAACCGGGGCGTCACCATGCTCTCCACGAGCGCGAAGCCGTTGTATACCAGAACCGAGACCAGGGTGAGGGCCGCCACGGCCGCCCACAGGTGGTCGTAGTCGAACGTCGTCGCGTCCTGGAGCATCTCGTAGCCCAGACCCCGGCCGGTGGCCAGCCACTCGGCGAGGGTCGCGCCGATCAGGGCGGCCGGCACCCCGATCCGGGCGCTGGCGAAGATCGCCGGTACGGCCGCCGGGAGCAGCACCGCCCGCGCGATCGTCCAGCCGCCCGCCCCGTACGCCCGGCACAGCTCCACCGTGTGCCGGGCGGCCGTACGCAGCCCGTGGGTGATGGTGACCAGGGCGGGGAAGAAGACCACCAGCCCGGCGATCACCGCCGTGGCGAGCAGGCCGCGCCCGAACACCAGGGTCAGCAGCGGGGTCATCGCGACCAGCGGAACCGAGCGCAGCAGCACCGCGATCGGCAGCAGGGCCTGCCGGACCGGGCGGACCAGCACGAACAGCAGCGCCACGCCGACCGCCGAGGTCAGCCCGCAGCCGAAGCCCAGCGCGGCGTCGGCGAGGGTGTGCCCGAGCCCGGCGGCCAGCCGCTCCCGGTGGGCCGCCGCGTCCGGCGCGGTCGTCAGGTACCGCCAGACGTCGGCCGGGGTCCGGGCGAGGAAGGGGTCGACGGCGAAGACGGACAGGAGCACCTGCCACAGCCCGACCACCGTGCCCAGCACCACGAGACCGCCGAGCAGCGGCCGGAGCGGGCGGCGGCCAGTCATCCCGGCCCGCCGTCCACGTCCCGGGCCCAGGGCAGGGCCAGCCGGGACAGCAGCGCCGTCGCCGCGTACCCGGCACCGGCCAGGGCCCCGCAGACCAGGGCGATCCCCCAGGTCCGGGCGACCTCAAGCTGCTGGGCGCTGATCGTGAGGGCGACCCCGAGCCCCTGGTCGACCCGGCCCAGGTACTCGCCAATCACCGCGCCGAGCAGCGCGCCGGGCGCGGCGATCCGCAACCCGGCGAGGGTGCTCGGCAGGGCGGCCACCACCCGCACCCGCCACAGTGCCGCCCAGCGTCCACCGCCGCTGGCGTACACCACGTCGAGGGCGGTGCGGTCGGCCGAGCGGAGCCCGAGCAGGGCCCCGATCAGGGTGGTGAAGACGACCGCGAGGGCGGCCAGCACCACGATCGGGGTGTCCCCGTCGAGCAGGGTGGACAGCAGTGGACCCACCGCGACCAGCGGCAGGCAGTACGAGGCCAGGGCGACCTGGGTGACCAGCCGTTCCAGGGCGGGGACCAGCAGCACCAGCAGGGCGGCGCCGAGCGCCACCGCGTTCCCGACGAGGTAGCCGCGCAGCGCCGCGCCGCCGGTCTGGCGCACGTGCGGCGCGTAGAACGACCAGCCGTCGCGGAGCAGTCGACCCAGCACCGCCCACGGGGTGGGCACCCCGTCGGCGGTGGAGAGGACCGTCGTGGCCAGCACCGACCAGAGCAGCAGCAGGCCCACCCCGCCCGCCAGCCCGGTGCCCCACCAGCGGCCGGCCCGACCGCCCGGCCGCTCGGGCCGGGCCCGCTGCGGTGGCGGCCGGAGGCTCACCGGTCCCCCTGGTCGAGGGCTCACCGGTCCTCCTGGTCGGACGCTCACCCGTCCTCCTGGTCGAACAGGAGGGCGGAGAGCGCGTCGTGGTAGGCGTGGAACTCCGGGGTCCGCAGCGTCGCGGCCGTGCGGGGCCGGGGCAGTTCGATGGGTACGGTGTGCCGGATCCGCCCCGGTCGCGGCGACATCACCGCCACCACGTCGCTGAGCAGCACCGCCTCGGCGAGGCTGTGGGTGACCAGCAGGGTGGTGGCGGCCCGTTGCTGCCAGATCCGTTGCAGCTCGATGTTGAGCCGCTGCCGCGAGACGTCGTCCAGGGCGCCGAAGGGCTCGTCCAGCAGCAGCACCCGGGGCTGGACGGCGAGGGCGCGGGCGATCGCCACCCGTTGCCGCATCCCGCCGGAGAGCTGCCGGGGCAGGGCCCGCTCGAAGCCGGTGAGCCCGACCAGCTCGATCAGCTCGCGGACCGTGGCCGAGGTGTCCCGCCGGCCGCTGATCTGCAACGGCAGCCGGATGTTGCCGGCCACCGAGCGCCACGGCAGCAGGGCGCTGTCCTGGAAGGCCACGCCGAGCTGGTGCCGACGCCGGACCAGCTCCGGTGCCTCGCCGCGCACCCGTACCGTGCCGGAGCTGGGCTGGTCGAGACCGGCCAGAATGCGCAGGATCGTCGACTTGCCGCAGCCCGAGGGGCCGATCAGGGAGACGAACTGCCCCGCCTCGACGGTGAGGTCGACCCCGTCCAGCGCGAGGACGCGCCGCCGTCCGATCCGGAACTCCCGGCGCACGTCGCGCAGGAGCAGGCCGCTCCCGGCGGCGGTGCTGCCGTCGTCGGCGGTGCCGGTGGTGCCGGCAGTGCTGCCGGCGTCGGCGGTGGCGCTGGTGCCGGCAGTGCTGCCGGCGTCGGCGGTGGCGCTGGTGCCGGCGCTCGCGGTGGTGTTGGTGTCGGGCCGTGAGGCGGGCACGGCGGGTGTGGCGGTGACGTACGCCCGGTCGGCGCCGGGCCCGGTGGCGGTGCTACTCACGGTGGTCCCCCCGTCCAACGTGTTCGCGCCTCAGCGCAGCGTGGGATCCTCCTGGTGGACCTCCTCGATCAGGGAGAGGTCGAAGAGCTGGTCGGCGGAGACCGGCAGACCGGCCGCACGCAGCGTGGCGATGTTGCGGTCGACCAGCTCCGGCGTCATGGTCAGCAGGCCGTGGCGCTCGGTGTCCGGGGTGACCAGCAGGTCGTTGCCGCTCTGCGCGGCCAGCGTCTGCTCGCGCAGGTCCAGGCCGAGGTCGCGGCCGTACTTCTCGACGGCCAGCCGGGCGCCGAGGGTCGGATCGGCGACATTCGCCCGCCAGCCCCGGATCTGCGCCCGCAGGAAGGACTTCACCAGATCCCGCTGCTTTTCGATGGTGTCCCGGCGTACGCAGTAGGTCTGCGCGACGAGGGGATATCCGTGATCGGCGAAGAGGAACGTCGTCACCTCGAATCCCTTGACGCGGAGTCGATTCGGTTCGTCGGTGATGAAGGAGAACCAGCCGTCGACCTCGCCCTGGGTCAGCGGCAACGGATCGAACTGCACCGGGACCGTACGAATCCTGGTGCCGTCGAGATTCGCGGCGCGCAGGAATGCGTTCCACGTCGTCTCGTTGGCGGCCTGCACCCCGATCGAGCGCCCGTACATCTCCTGCGGGGTGCGGATCGGTGTGTCCGCGAGGGAGACGACGGCGAACGGACTCTTCTGGAACTCGGCGGCGACGATGGTGAGGTCGGCGCCCCGGCCGATCGCGGCCCCGGTGATGTCGGGGGCGCTGACACCGACCAGCGCCTTGCCGGTGGCCACGTCGGCGTCGACCGGGGTGGCCGCCGGGCCGCCCGCGACCAGGTTCACCCCGGCGATCCCCTCGTCGGCGTAGAAGCCCTGCTCAAGGGCGATGTAGGCGGCGGCGAACTGCACGTTCTTGACCCACGACAGCCGGTACGTGATGGTGTCGGGGCCGGTCCCGGTGGTGGCCGGCGGGTCGCCGCAGCCCGCCACCAGCGGGGCGGTGAGCGCGGCCAGACCGCCCAGCGAGGCGTACCGCAGCAGGCTGCGTCGGTCGACGGGTCGGGCGGACGTCGGATCGGCGTGTCGGGCCCGATGCTCGGACGTGGACATGGAACAGGCTCCTTCCCCCGTGAACGCCGGTCGGGCCGGCGTGGGAGCACGTTCGCGGCGAACTGTACCCGGAAATTGCAACCGCCGGCACCGGAAATCCGGACGCGACAAATTGATCAACATCCACCCAGAAAATGATCAGGATAAGCGGCCCCCCGCCGCACGAAAAGGCAGCGACGACCAGGGACGACGGCGTCGGTCACATTGTCGGGACATCGGCGACGGTCGGCGGCGCGGTACACTCCCCGGAGCCGTCGCCGGGTCACGTGGCCGCCCGCGACGCCACCTGTCGATTCCGCACGTCAGAAGTGCCGACCCGCCACACACAACGGGGCCCGCCACACACCACGGGGACAGAAGATGACGACGCCGCGTTCGGCGACACCGGGCTGTCCGGAGGTCTCGGTCGTCGTGCCGACCTACAACCGGGCGGCGCTGCTGCACCGCACCCTGGCCGCGCTGGCCGCCCAACGTCCCGCCGGGCCCGCCTTCGAGGTCGTGGTCTCCGACGACGGCTCGGCCGACGACACCCGGGCCGTGGTCGACGCCTTCGCCGACCGGTTGGCGCTGCGTTACCACTTCCAGCCGGACGAGGGGTTCCGGGTGGCCGAGGCCCGCAACGCCGGCGCCCGGCTCGCCTCGGCCCCGGTGCTGGTCTTCCTCGACACCGGTGTCCTGGTCGGGCCGGACTTCGTGGCCGCGCACCGGGCCGCCCACCAGGGCACCCTGGGCACGGGCGGGCCGGGCCGGGCGGTGATCGGCTACACCTACGGCTACAACCCGTACGATCCCTGCCCCGGGCTGGCCGAGCTGCTGGCCGAGCTGCCCCCGGCCGAGGTGGTCGCCCGCCTCGCCGACACCCGGTCCTTCCAGGACATGCGGCACCCGGAGTTCGCGGCGGTGGACTTCGACCTGTCCCGGCTGGTCGCCCCGTGGATGCTGTCGTGGACGGTCAACCTCTCGGTGCGGGCCGAGGACTTCCGCGCCGTCGGCGGCTTCGACGAGGGCTTCCGGAGCTGGGGCGTCGAGGACCTGGAGTTCGGCTACCGGACGGCCGGGCACGGGGTGGCCTTCGCGGTCTCCCGGGACGCCTGGGCCATCGAGACCCCGCACGACCGGGACACCGAGGCCAACCTGGCCAGCAGCCGCCGCAACGCCCGGCGCTTCCTCGACAAGCACGGCGAGCCGCCGGTGGAGCTGTACTGGGCCATCTACTCGCGGGGCATCCTGGTGCCGCTGGAGCAGGAGCTGCGTACCCTCTCCGACTGGGCCAAGCAGGCCCGGGACCTCGACGTCCGCGCGGAGTTGGCGGCGGCCGTCGCGGAGCTGCCGGCCGGCGGCCGGATCGCCGCCATCGGCTGCGGCGGCGCCCTGCCGCCCTCCTGGCCGGCGACCGGCACCCTGGTCGACTTCGACGAGGAACTGCTCCGGCAGGCCGCCGCGGACCGGCCCGCCGCGCCGGCCCGGCTCGCCATCGGCCTGCGCACCCCGTACGACGACGCCTCGTTCGACCTGGTGGTGGTGTCGTCCCGGCTGACCGGCCTGCACGACCGCTGGGGGGACGACCTCCGGGCGGAGGCCCACCGCATCGGCCGGGACGTCCGCGTCCACCTGCCCGCCCAGTGATCGCCCCGTCAGGAGGTTCCGTGTCCCGAACCAGCCCGTACCAGGGGTTGCGACTCTCCGTGTTCCAGGTGGCCCCGCTCTTCGCCGGTTCGGCGCACGGCGGCGCGCAGGCCATCCTCACCGAGATGCTGCGGCACTTCAGCTCGCTCGGGGTCCAGGTGACGGTGCACTGCACCTGGCGTCGGGACAATCCCGACGAGTTCGAGCTCTTCCCCGGCGTCCGGGTCCGGCCCGTGCTGCGGTTCAAGGAGACCTACCCCGAGCCGTACTGGACCAGCCCGTACCACCTCGCCGACATCATCGACACGCTGCGCCGGGCGGCCGAGGACCACGACGTCTTCTACGTGCACGACAGCCAGTTGCACTTCAAGTTCGCCGGGGCGCAGCGGCCGACCGTGGCCGCCGTCCACGACCTGGTCTACGGCGACAGCATGTCCGGGGCGCTGGAGTTCACCCGGGACCGGCTGATCGCCGTCTCCGACTACCTCGGCGCCTGCCTGCACGAGCTGTTCCGGCGCTTCCGGCCCCTCGACGACGACTCGCTCTTCGTGGTCAACAACGGGTTCGCCGAGCGGTTCGCCCCGACCGACCCGGCCGGGATGCGGGCCCGTCTCGGGCTGCCGGAGGACGCCGTCGCGATCCTCTACCCGCACCGCCCCGACCCGGACAAGGGCCTGTACGACGCGCTGCTGGCGGTGCAGCAGCTCAAGAGCCGGCTGCCGGCCGACACGTACGCCCGGGTGCGCCTGCTGGTGCCGATCTGGCAGGACACCCACCTGGTGGAGAACTCCACCCAGATCCAGCAGACGCTGTACCCGGAGGCCCAGCAGTACGCCGACGGGCTCGGCGTGGCGGACAAGCTGCACCTGCACCCGTGGGTGCCGATGGCGGACATGGCGGCGTACTACGCGGTGGGGGCGGCGACCCTCTGCGTCGGCACCTTCCCCGAGGCGTTCGGCAACGTGCACGTGGAGTCGATGCTCTCCGGCACGCCAGCCGTGCTGGCCCGGGTGGCGGCGCAGCGCACCACCGTGCCCGAGGAGTTGACCCGCAAGGTGGACCCGAAGGACACCGAGGCGGTCGCCGACCACCTGGCGGAGATCATCGGCAAGGGCGAGCGGACCGGGCCGGAGCTGCGGGCGCTGCTGCGCGACCGGTTCGGCCTGGCGCAGATGCTGCGCGGCTACGAGCGGGCGCTGCTGGAGTGCGAGCGCGGACCGGAGCGGCCGTTGGGTCCGCTGGCGGGGCCGATCACCGACGAGACGCGGCTCGCCGTGCCGCCGTGGGCGGCGCCGCTGCGCGCCGGCTACTACCACGACTACACCGGCTACCACCGCGACGACGAGGGGTTCGTCCGGTGCGTCCCGGAGCTGTCGGCCGGGACCACGGTCGGTGAGCTGGGCCGCCGGTCCGGGGTGGGGCACGCCGACGTGGCCCGGTGGCTGCGCGACGGGCTCGTGGTCAGCGACCCGCTGGTGGCGGCGCACCGCTGAGCCGGGCCGGGCCGCCCACCCGAAGCCGGCCCGGCCAGCCGGGCGCGGGCCCGGACGGTCGCCCCGGCCCGCGCCGGAGGGGTCACCCGGCCGGGCCGGGGTCGGCCGGCTCGGGCCGGGTGACCAGCCGGTCCTGGAGCACCAACAGGTCGAGCTGGCCGGCGAGGAACGTCCGCACCGCCTCCGCCGGGGTGTTGACGATCGGCTCGCCGGCCAGGTTGAACGACGTGTTGAGCACCACCGGCACCCCGGTCAGCCGCTCGAACGCGCTGATCAGCGACCAGTACCGGGGCGAGTCCGTGCGGTTGACCGCCTGCGGCCGGGCCGAGCCGTCGACGTGCACCACCGCCGCGATCCGACTGCGGACCGCCGGGCGGGTCATCGCCCGGACGTTCATGAAGGGCGAGGCCAGCCCCGCCTCGAAGTACTCGTCGAAGCGTTCGGCGAGGACGCTGGGGGCCAGCGGTCGCCACACCTCCCGCCCCTTGAGGGTGTTCAGCCGCAGCACCGTCTCGCGGCGGCGGGGGTCGGCGAGCAGGCTCCGGGCGCCCAGCGCGCGGGGGCCGATCTCGGCCCGCCCCGAGTACCACCCGACGATGCGGCCCTCGGCCAGCGCGGCGGCCACCCGGCCCAGCAGTTCCTCCTCCGGCAGCCGCTCGGCGCGCAGGCCGCTGCCGTGCAGCGCCGCCGCCACCTGCTCCGGTCGGACGTCCGGCCCCCAGTAGGCGTGGTCGAGCCGCTGCGGCCGGAACGGCGCCCCGGTGCGCAGGGCCTCGGCGTGTGCCACGGCCAGCGCGGCACCGTAGGAGACCCCGGCGTCGTGCGGCACCGGGAGGACGTAGTACTCGTCGAAGTGGCCGGCCTCCACGATCGCCGCGTTCGCCGAGCAGTTCTGCGCCACGCCACCGGCGATCACCAGCCGGCGCTGGCCGGTCAGCTGGCGTGCCTGCGCGGCGAGGTTCACCAGCGCGGTCTCCAGGGCGGCCTGCGCCGACGCGGCGAAGTTGACGTACGCCATCTGCTCGGCGGTGTTGCCGCTGACGTACGGGAAGGTGTGCGCCGTCCACCAGCGGCGCAGCGCGTCCCGCATCTCGCTGCGGGTGTCGGCGGTGTGCGGGACCCGGACCCGGGGGTCGAGGGCGAGCTGCCCGTCCCCGGTGAGCAGGGGCATCGGGTCGACCGGCCGGCCGTACGCGGCCAGTCCCATCAGCTTGCCCTCGCCCCGGGACGCGCCCCGCTCCAGCCCGGCGTACTGCGCCGCGCCCCGGTAGAAGTGCCCGAGCGAGGCGTTGACCGGGTACGTCGCCAGGAGCTTGACGCCCGACTCGTCGGCCACGCCCAGCGAGGTGGCCTCCCGTTCCCCCTGGCCGTCGGCGATCAGGACGGCGGCGGAGGGGAAGCCGCTGGCCCAGAAGGCGCTGGCGGCGTGGGCGACGTGGTGGGCGACCGGGGTGACCGGTGGGGCCGCGTCGAAGCCGGCCGGCAGGGCGTTGGCCGGGTCGAGGTGGGGGGCGGGCGGCAGCGGCGGGTCGAACCGGTCGACGTCCCAGCCCCAGGCGACCGCGTCGACGTCGGCGGGCCGGACGCCGGCCGTCTCCAGGCAGGCGGTGACCGCGTCCAGCGGCATCTCCAGCGGCGCCCGTTTGCGCCGGCTGAAGCGTTCCTGCTCGGCGAGGGCGAGCAGCCGGCCGTCGGCGACCAGCGCGGCGGACGGGTCGTGGAATCCGAAGTTGACGCCTAGGACGAGCACGTGACCTCCTCCACGGGTGCGGGTGGCACCAGGTCGCGCAGCGGCTCGCCGGCGGCCAGCCGGACGAGGTTGTCGACCGCGCACCGGTAGTACATCTCCGCGACCTGCCGGGTGCGTCCGGCGATGTGCGGGGTGAGGATGACGGTGGGCAGGGTGTGCAGGGGGGAGTCGGCGGGCAGCGGCTCCGGGTCGAAGACGTCCAGCGCGGCGCCGGCCAGCCGGCCCTCGGTCAGCGCGCGGACCAGCGCGGCCTGGTCCAGCAACGGACCCCGCGAGGTGTTGATCAGGTACGCCCCGGGACGCATCCGGTCGATCAGCGCGGCGTCGAACCGGAACGGGTCCGGCCCGGTGGCCCGCACGTGCAGGCTGACCACGTCCACGGTGGCGACCAGGTCGGGCAGGGGCAGGTACCCGACGGCGAGCGCCCGTTCCTCCTCCGCCGGCAGCCGGCGGCGGGACGCGTACCGGACGGTCACGCCGAACGGGCGCAGCAGCCGGGCCACCTGCCGGCCGACCCGGCCCATGCCGACCAGGCCGACGGTGCTGCCGGCCAGGTCGGCGGTGGCGGCGTCGAACCGGTTGTCGGGGCCCCACCCGCCCCGCCGGACGTACCCGTCGGCCTCGACGAGCCGGCGGGGCAGGGCGAGCATGGCCAGCACGGTGTACTCGGCGGTCGCCGAGGCGGCGAAGCCGGACCGGTTGTGCGCGAACGGGACGCCGTGGGCGTGCGCGGCGGCGATCTCCGCGCTGATGTCGAACGGCCCCCGGCCCAGCCGCTGCACCAGCCGCAGCCGGGGCATCGCCGCGAAGTCGGCCCCGGTCAGCGGGGCGTGGTCGACGACGATCGCCTCGCAGCCGGCGAGCACGGCGGGCCGGTCCGGGTCGGCGCGGTCGGAGAAGCGGACCGTGAACCGCTCGGGCGGCAGCTCCCGCCGGATGAGGTCCCGTCCCAGGTCGCTGACCGGACCGTGCACGACGATGTTCACGGCAGGACCCCGGCCAGGCCGAGGACGGCCAGTTTGGTACGGGCCACCCGGGCGTCCACCTCGGCGGGCACCGGGTGCAGCCCGGCCGGCGGTGGACCGGTCGACGCGAGCCGGGCCAGGCACAACGCGTGCAGGGCGAGGCTCAGGTCCATCAGTTCGGGCGGGTTGATGCCGGCGAAGACGTGGTTGCCGCCCGCCCCCTCCAGCAGGGTGAGGTGCCGGCCGGCGAGCCGGTACCGCCGCCCGCCAGGGACCGGATCGACCCGGTCGGCGGCGGCGGCCAGGCCGGCGCGGTCGATCTCGGTGGCGGCGTGCCCGATCCCGCCGAGCACCGCCCCGTCGGGGAGCAGCCGCAGGTGGTCGAGGTCGAGCACCCGTTCCGCGTCGGTCACGGTGACCACCACGTCGGCGGTGGCCAGCCCGGTGGTCAGGCCGACCACCTCGAAGCCGAGGTGGACCGCCTGGAGCAGCGGCACCGGGGCGACCTCGGCGACCGCCACCCGCGCGTGGCAGCCGCGCAGGTAGTCGGCGACCGCCCGGCCGGTCACCCCGAACCCGACCACCAGCACCCGCTTGCCGGCGATCTGCACCCCCGCGTCGATCAGGCCACGCAGGGCGGCCTGTCCGGTGCCGTGCGCGGTCTCGACGGTGGTCTTCACCGCCGACTCGGTGACGGTGTAGAGCGGGAACGGCAGCCGGCCGGCCCGGCGGACCCGGCCGAGGGCGTGCTGGGAGTGGACCGTGCCGCCGACGACGGCGGGCGGGTCCGGCTCGGCGGCCCAGAGTTCGGCCACCGAGCCGTTGTCGACCACCAGGTCGGGCGCGAAGGCCAGCACCTCCTTGGCGGTGTCGGGGCCGGGCAGCACCCGGGCGCCGAGCCGGCCCATCGCCTCGGCGGCGGCCGGGTCGAAGGTGGTCGGTTTCGAGGAGACCACCAGCACCTCGGCCGCGCCGGCCAGCAGGACCCGGACCAGGGCGGTCGCCTCCGGGGTGACGTTGAGCGCCGCCGCCACCCGACGCCCGGCGAGCGGCCGGTCGGTGGCGAACTCCCGGGCGAGTCGCGCCAGCACCGGCATCCGGGCGGCCACCGCGCCGCCGTCGATCGGCTCGACCATGGTCAGGCCACGTGTCCGAGGGCGCGCAGCTTCGCCCGCGCGACGGTCTCGGAGAACGAGTCCGGCAGCGGGTTGAGACCGGGTACCAGGTCGTCCGGTCGCCGTACCAGGTGCAGCAGGCAGAGCACGTGCAGGGAGAGGGTCAGGTCCATGGTCTCGCTGGAGTTCCCGCCCGCGCAGACGTGGTTGAGCTGGCTGCCCTCACCGAGCAGGAACACCGACCGGCCGGCGAGCAGGTACTCGTGCACACCGCCGCCGAGGGCGGTCACCCGGTCGGCGGCGCGGGTCAGGGCGGGGACGTCGATCGCGTCCGGGTAGTGGCCGATGTTGCCCAGCAGCACCCCGTCCGGCAGCAGGTCGAGGTGCCGGTCGGTGACCACCTGCCGGGTACCCGTGGCGACGACGACGATGTCGGCCTCGGCGAGGACGGTGTCGAGCGCCCCGACGGCGTGGCCGTCGGCCAGGGCCCGCAGGCAGGCGACCGCCGAGGTGTCGACCACCGTGACCCGGCACCGCATCGCCTGGAGGTACCGGGCGATGCCGGTGCCGGCGGTGCCGTACCCGACGACCACCGCGCGTTTGCCGCCGAGCTGCACCCCGGTCGCCCGGACCAGCGCGTGCACGGTGGACTGGCCGGTGCCGGCCGGGGTCTCCACCGCGCTCTTGAGCACCGAGTCGGCCACCGGGATGACCGGTACCGGCAGCCGGCCGGCGGCGGCCAGGGCGCGGGCCGTCCGCTCCGCGTTGCGCGAGTGCACGGTGGCGCCCAGCAGGTCGCCGGCCAGCTCGGGGACGTCGGCGCAGGCGGTGAGCAGGGTGCCGTTGTCGGTGAGCAGGCGGGGCCGGAAGGCGGCGAGCTGCTCGGTGAGCGGCGCCGAACCGGTGTCCGGCAGGTTCACCCGGATCGCCCGCCGACGCAGCTCCGCCACCGCCGCCGGGTCGAGGGTGCCCAGGTTGGACGGGTGCAGCAGGAGCCGGGCCCCGGCGTCCTTCAGCGTGACCATGAGGTGGGCGGTCTCGGTGCTCACGTGCATCGCCGCCGCCACCGGCACGCCGAGCAGCGGGCGGTCCGCGCGGACCTGGCGGCGCAGCGCGGCGAGCACCGGCATCTGCCGCCAGGCCAGGCGCAGCCGCGCCGTCGCGCTCGCGCTCGGTCGCGCCCCGGAGCGGGCCGCGTCGGTCGACGGTGGGTCGGTCGGCGGCGCGGCGGTGCTGCCGGCGGCCGGGGTCGGGTGGGTGTCGGTCGTGGTCATGCCTGCGATTTCCAGAGCCGGCAGAGCGAGACCAGGTCTGGTGGGGTGGTCGGCTTGCCGTTGCGGGCGAGGACCGCCTCGGCCGGGCAGCCGCTGAGCCACGGCTCGTCACCGGCCTGGAAGGTGGCCTGGGTGAAGAGTTCGAACTCGTTCTGCTGGCGGTTGAGCCGGAGCCCCTGGTCGGTCATCACGGCGAAGTGCATCGGCTCGTCGAAGAGGACCGAGCAGACGTACGAGCGCCCGTCCGGGAAGATCGAGAGGCGGTCCAGGGAGCAGCCGACACAGCCCCGGTACCCCTCGTCGACGTAGCGTTCGAGCCGTTCCCGGTTGGCGTACGTCGGCGGGTACCAGATCGAGGTCCGGTATTCGTCCTTGATGCTTTCCAGGTGCTCGTAGAAACTGATCCACTCGTACGGCGACAGCGACCAGGTCTCCGCGTTGGCGATGCCCCGCCCCTCTTCGGAGAAGACGTGGAAGTTCACCATTTGCACGCCGATCTCGTCGGCCAGCGCGAGGATGTTCGGCGCGTCGGCGATGTTGATCTGGGAGATCGTGCAGATCAGCCGGACCGGATATCCCGCCTCGACGGTACTGCGGATGCAGGGCACCGTCTTGTCGAACATTCCCTCGCCCCGGACCGCGTCGTGCACCTCGGCCGAGGCGCCGTCCAGGCTGAACGAGATGTAGTGCAACTTCTCCGGCGCGATCTTGTCGATGGTCCGCTCCAGCAGACCGTTGGAGTTGATCATCACCTGCCGGTAGCCGACCTCGCGGGCGTGGTCGACCATGCGGGGCAGGTCGGGGTGCAGGGTCGGCTCGCCGCCGAGGAAGGTGATGTACTCGCCGCCCAGCGTGCGGCACTGGTTCATGATGCGGACGGCCTTGTCGTAGCTGAGCGAGAGCCCGCGTTCGAGCCGGTCGCCCATGTAGCAGTGGCCGCAGCGCAACTGGCACCGCTCGGTGATGTAGAGATAGATGTTGTGGAATCTGCGGTAGTGCACCCGGGTGCGGTCCCGGGAACCCTCCGGACGCGATCCACCGATGGTGAGGAGTTCGGACATGGTCCCCCGCGCTTTCGATCAGGGCTGCAATTGATGTGCGGGCGCCGACATCGGCACCGGGCCCGGGCGGACCACAGCCACGACCCGGATGCCCGTCTTACCGGCAACATTTGGCATTGATCTACTTGCTCCGCTCGATGCTAGGCACAGGCGTTCGATGAACACAACCCCGTACGTCACTCGAAGCGACCGGACGAGCGCAATGCGTTTGCCCCTCCGACGCGATTGGGAGTACGATCGCTGTCGATCGATTTGCCGGTTCGTGCCGGCTTTTCGCACCGGTGCGCGACGGGGGAGGTGGCGCGAGGTGACCCAGGCCCGACCGGTCATCGACTTCGACTTCAGCTCCACGGAGTACGCCCGGCACTGGCCGGAGATCTACGCCGGTCTGCGGGCCACCTGCCCGGTCGGCTACTCCCGGGCGCACGGCGGTTTCTGGGTCGTCTCGTCGTACGCGGCGGTCCGCGAGGTGGCCCGCACCCCGGAGGTCTTCTCCTCCGACCACGACCCGACCGGGGAGCGCACCGGGTACCGGGGGGTGGGCATCCCCGCCTCCGTCGGCACCCGCAGCCTGCCGCAGGAGGCGGACCCGCCCGAGTCGGCGTTCTACCGACGCCGGATGAGCCGCTGGTTCTCGCCCCGCGAGGTGGCCCGCTGGGAGCCGTGGCTCACCGAGCTGACCGAGCACCTGATCGACGCGAGGATCGCCACCGGCCGGCTCGACATCGCCGACGACCTCGGCTTTCCCGTGCCGGCCGCGCTCGTCGTCGCGCTGCTCGGGCTGCCCGTGCCCCGGTGGCGCGAGCTGGTCGACCCGTTCCACACCCTGGTCACCCATCCGCCCGGCACCCCGAGCCACGACCGGGCCCAGGCCGGGCTCGCCGACGTGCTCGCGCTGCTCGCCGAGACCGTGGCGCGCCGCCGCCGGGAGCCGGGCACCGACCTGATCAGCGGGCTGGTCGGCGACGCCGACGGGGACCGGCCGCTGACCGACCAGGAGGTGGTCAGCATCGCCCAACTGGTCTTCTTCGGCGGCGTGGACAGCACCACCGCGCTGATCAGCAGCGTCGTGCACTGGCTCGACGCGCACCCCACCGAACGGGACCGGCTCGCCGCCGACCCGCGCCTGCTGGAGCCGGCGACGGAGGAGTTCCTGCGGTACTTCTCCCCGATCCACCTCAACGGCCGGACGGTCGCCGCCGACACCGTGCTCGACGGGTGCCCGCTGAAGGCCGGCGACCGGCTGCTGATCTCCTGGGCCGGGGCGAACCACGACGACACGGCGATCGCCGAGCCCGACCGGGTGGTGCTGGACCGCCCCGACAACCGGCACGTCGCCTTCGGCGCCGGGGTGCACCACTGCCTCGGCGCCCACTTCGCCCGGACGATGTTCCGGGTCCTGCTCGCCGCCGTGCTGCGGCGCATCCCGGACTTCCGCGTCGACGCCGCCGGGGTGCGGCGGTACCCGTCGGTCGGCCAGGTCAACGGTTTCCGCCGGCTCCCGGTGACCTTCGCGCCCCGGCCACCACGCACCCCCGGCCGCGCCGACCTGCCGCTGCCGCCGAGCTGAGCCGGCCGTGCCGCCCGCCGCCCGGCCCACCCCACCCGAGCTGCTGGTCTGGGACCTCGACGGCACGCTCGTCGACTCCGGTCACCACGTGCCGCAGGCCTTCGTCCGGACGGTCGCGGCCGTCGGCGGGCACGTCGTCAGCCCGGCGGACGTCGAGGCCGCGTACCCGCTCGGGCCGCCGGAACGGATGCTCGCCCACCTGCTGCGCCGCCCGGCCACCGAGGAGGACCTGAGCGCGTACTACACACACCTCGGCGCGACCGGCGTGGTGGCGTACCCGGGGGTGCCGGGTGTACTGCGCGCCCAGCGGGCCTACGGCCCGGTGGCGGTCTGCACCGGGGCGAGCCGGCGGGCGGCGGCGGTGCTGCTGCACGACGCGGGCCTGGCCGACCTGGTGGACGTGCTGGTCTGCGCCGAGGACGCCCGGCGGGCCAAACCCGCGCCGGACGGGCTGCTCGTGGTCGCCGCGCGGCTCGGCGTGCCGCCGGGCGCGCTGGCGATGGTCGGCGACTCGGCCCGGGACCTGATGGCGGCCGGGAACGCCGGCGCGCTCGCGGTCGCCGCCGGGTGGGGACACGAGTACGACCCGGCCGTCCCCGCCGACGTGACGATCCGCAGCCCGGCCGCGGCCCTGGCCCTGCTCGGGCCGGCGGCCACGACCGGGCGGACGGGGTGACCGTCAGTACCGGTAGTGGTCCGGCTTGTACGGCCCGTCGACGGGGAGGTTCAGGTAGTCGGCCTGCGACTTGGTCAGCGTGGTCAGCCGCGCGCCGAGGGCCTCCAGGTGGACCCGGGCGATCCGCTCGTCGAGCTGCTTGGGCAGCGTGTAGACCCGCCGCTGGTACTGGTCCGGCTTGGTGAACACCTCGATCTGGGCCAGCACCTGGTTGGCGAAGGAGGTGGACATGACGAAGCTGGGGTGGCCGGTGGCGTTGCCGAGGTTCACCAGCCGGCCCTCGCTGAGCAGGATGACCGAGTGGCCGTCGGGGAAGCGCCACTCGTCCACCTGCGGCTTGACCTGGTCCCGGACGATCCCCGGCACGGCGGTCAGCCCGGCCACGTCGATCTCGTTGTCGAAGTGCCCGATGTTGCACACGATCGCCTGGTGCCGCATCCGGGCCATGTGGTCGGCGGTGATCACGTCGCGGCTGCCGGTGGCGGTGACGAAGATGTCGGCCTGCTCGACGACGTCCTCCAGCCGGGCCACCTGGTACCCGTCCATCACCGCCTGGAGGGCGCAGATCGGGTCGATCTCGGTGACCACCACCCGCGCGCCCTGGCCGCGCAGCGACTCGGCGCAGCCCTTGCCGACGTCGCCGTAGCCGCAGACGACCGCCACCTTGCCGCCGATCAGCACGTCGGTGGCCCGGTTGATGCCGTCGATCAGCGAGTGCCGGATGCCGTAGCGGTTGTCGAACTTCGACTTGGTGACCGAGTCGTTGACGTTGATCGCCGGGAAGAGCAGCCGCCCGCTGCGTTCGAGGTCGTAGAGGCGGTGCACGCCGGTGGTGGTCTCCTCGGTGACGCCCCGGATCCCGTCGGCCATCGTGGTCCACGTGTCGGGCCGCTCGGCGATCGAGCGGCGCAGCACGTCGAGCAGGACGCCGAACTCCTCGCTGTCCTCGGGGCTGGTCGCCGGCACCGCGCCGGCCCGCGCGTACTCCGCGCCGAGGTGCACCAGCAGGGTGGCGTCCCCGCCGTCGTCGACGATCGTGGTCGGCCCGGTCGCGCCCGGCCAGGTGAGCATCTGCTCGGTGCACCACCAGTACTCCTGGAGCGTCTCGCCCTTCCAGGCGAAGACCGGCACGCCGCGCGGCTCGTCGACCGTCCCCTCCGGACCGACGACCACCGCGGCGGCGGCGTGGTCCTGGGTGGAGAAGATGTTGCAGCTCGCCCAGCGCACCTCGGCGCCGAGCGCCACCAGGGTCTCGATCAGGACGGCGGTCTGCACGGTCATGTGCAGCGACCCGGAGATCCGGGCCCCGTGCAGCGGGCGGGTGTCGCGGAACTCGTCCCGCAGGACCATGAGGCCGGGCATCTCCTGCTCGGCGAGGCGGATCTCCTTGCGGCCGAACTCGGCCAGGCCCAGGTCGGCGACCCGGTAGTCGAAGGGTTGTCCTGCATCCGCGCTGACGGTCATTGACACTGTCCTCTCGGATCGACTGACGCGACGTGGACGTGATCGACGGACGGGCACCTCGGGGTGGTCGCGGTTCGGCGTGGTCGCGGTTCGGCGTGAACGCACCTCGACGTGGTCGGTGGACGGCGCGCCCGGCAGGGCGGCGTCGGAGGGCCCGGCGACGACGAATCCTAGCAGTGAGCGACGCCGTGGTGTGCGCTCCGTACACACCGGAGGGTGCGCCGGGCGGCGGGCGGGGCGGTCGCGCGGGCGGGGCGTCAGTCGTTGTTCTGCGGCCCCAGCAGGCGGATCTCCTCGATGTCCAGCGCCGCCTGCAACTCCCGCTGCACCGCGTCGTCGATCTCGTGGTTGTCCCGCAGCCGGGTCACCTCGCGGCGCTTGTGTTCGAGGACGTCGAGCCGCAACTGCCGGTCCAGCTCCCGATCCCGGGCGGCCTCCTCGTCGTCGGGGGCGGACTGGACCTCGTCGAGGTGCCGCTCGTAGTCGCTGCGGAGCCGGTCCACCGCGTCCGGCCCGACGCCGATGCGGGCGGCGACCTCGGGCAGCGCGGCCAGTCCCGCCTGGGTGGCCGCCAGCCGGGCCCGCCGGACCTCGTCCTCGCGGCCGGGGTCGCCGACCAGGCCGGCCCAGCCGACCACAGCCGGCAGGGTGGTGCCCTGGACCAGCATGGTCAGCACGATCACCACGGCGGTACAGAAGATGATCAGGTCCCGCTCGGCGGCGGGTGAGCCGGTGTCGGTGGTCACCGGTACCGCGAGCGCCGCCGCCAGGGAGACCGCACCCCGGAAGCCCGCCCAGCCGGCCATGGTCCGGACCCGCCAGTCGACCCGGTTCTCCCGGCGGGCCGGCCGGCGCTCGATTGCCTGGAGGGTGGCGATCGACAGGTGCACCCAGGCCATCCGGGTGACCACCACGACCCCGGCGATCACCGCCGAGATGATCAACGCCTGGCCGGTCGAGGTGCTGGTGATGCTCCGCACCGCGCGGGGGATCTGCATGCCGAGCAGGACGAAGAGCGAACCGTTGATCAGGAAGGTGGTGAGGTCCCAGAAGTTGAGCGCCAGCACCCGGGAGGGGGCCCGGATGACCCGGGGGGCCGCGTACGTCAGGAGCAGGCCGGCGACCACCACCGCGAGCACCCCGCTGCTGTGCACCGACTCGGCGAGCAGGAACGCGACGAAGGGCGTCATGACGCTCAACGCCCCCTCCCGCAGCGGGTCGTCGAGACGCCGCCGGACCAGGATCACCACGCCCCCGGTGAGCAGCCCGGCGGCGACCCCGACGGCGGCCTTGCCGGCGAACTCACCGAGCAGGACGAGGAACCCCGGTGAGGCGTGCCCGGCGATCACGCCGACCGCCACGCTGAACAGCACCAGCGCCGTACCGTCGTTGATCAGGCTCTCCGCGCGCAGGGTGGTGAGGATCCGGCGGGGCATCCGCTTGGCCAGGCCGGCGACCGCGGCGGCGTCGGTGGGCGCGAGGACCGCGCCGAGCACCCAGGCGGCGGCCGGCACGACGCCGAGCGCCTGGGCGACCACCGCCACCGAGACCATCGTCAGCACGACCAGGACGACCGCGAGCAACGTGATCACGAGAAGGTTCGCCCGGATCTCCCGCAGGCTGACGACCAGGCTCTCCCGGTAGAGGATCGCCGGCAGGAACAGCACCAGCACCACCTCGGGTTCCAGCACCACGTGCGAGAAGGGCGGCAGCAGCGCGAGCAGACCGCCCATCGTGATGAGCAGGACGGGCGGGGCGACGCTGTACCGGCCGCCCAGGGTGGTGCCGATGATCACCGTGGCGCCCAGCACCACGATCAGGACAAGCGCGCTCACCCCGTGCCCCCGTCACCCGTACCGGCCTGCCCGACCATCGTGGTACGGGTGGCGGGCCCGGCACGGGCAAACCATCGAACTGACCGGGGCCGGGGTCAGCCGGGGACGAGCCCTTCCCGGTGGGTGCGGTTGGCGGCGAGGAGCCGGTCCAGGGCGTCCCGGGTACGGACGAGCTCCGCGATGTGCCCGGTGATCCGGTCCCGTTCCTGCCGCATCCGCTCGAACGCGAGGTCGGAGGCCTCGTGGCTGGGCGTCTCGGTGCAGGGCAGCAGGTCGACGATCGTCCGGCTGGAGAGCCCGGCCTGGTACAGGCGTTGGATGAGCAGCACCCGGGCGACGTCGCGGTCGGCGTACCGGCGTTGGCCGCCGGGGCTACGGACGCTGGTGAGCAGGCCCTGCTCCTCGTAGTAGCGCAGCGCGCGCACGCTCACCCCGGCTCGCGCCGCGAGGTCCCCGATCCGCACCGCGCCCCCCTGTGATCCGCGTCCCGCAGCACTTGCCTCTGACGTCAACGTCAGGTTTTAGCGTAGCGCTGCGCCGGAGCCGCCGACGCGACCGTCCCGCCCGACACCCGTGGAGGCACCTCATGACCACCCTGTTCGACCGCTACCGGCTCGGCGAGCTGACCCTGCCCAACCGCGTGGTGATGGCCCCGATGACCCGGGTCCGCGCCGCCCCCGGCGGGTTGGCGACCCCCTCGATGGCGACGTACTACGCCCAGCGCGCGACCGCCGGGCTGATCGTGAGCGAAGGCGTGCAGCCGAGCCTGGTCGGGCAGTCCAACCCGGGCACCCCGGGGCTGTACACGGACGCGCAGGTCGCGAGCTGGCGACCGGTCACCGACGCGGTGCACACCAACGGGGGGCGGATCTTCGCCCAGCTCATGCACGGGGGCCGGGTGTCCCACCCGGAGACGACGGGGACGCAGCCCGTCGGCCCCTCGGCGGTCGCCGCCGAGGGGGACGTCTTCACCCCCACCGGGCCGAAGCCGGCCCCGGTGCCCCGGGCGTTGGCCACCGGGGAGGTGCCCGAGCACGCCCGGTCCTACGCCGACGCCGCCCGCCACGCCGTCGACGCCGGCTTCGACGGGGTGGAACTGCACGGGGCCAACGGGTACCTCATCGCCCAGTTCCTGTCCAGCAACGCCAACCTGCGCACCGACCGGTACGGGGGTCCGATCGGCAACCGGATCCGGTTCGCGGTGGAGGCGGTCGCCGCCACCGTCGACGCGGTGGGTGGGCCGCGCACCGGCATCCGGCTCTCGCCCGGCGCGGGCTTCTGGGGGGTCCGGGAGAGCGAGGTACCGGAGCTGTACGGCGCGCTACTCGCCGAGCTCGCCCCCCTCGGCCTGGCGTACGTCCACGTCGAGGCCACCACCGACGAGGAGATCCTGGTGGGACTGCGTCGCGCCTGGCCCGGCACGTTCGTCGTCAACCCGGTCCTCCCGATGGGCCCCCGGCAGACCGACCGGGCCGCCGCCGACCACTGGCTGGCGCTGGGCGCCGATCTGATCAGCTTCGGCCGCGCCTACCTCGCCAACCCCGATCTGGTCGAGCGGCTGCGCCAGGGCCTGCCGATCGCCGCGCACGACGAGGCGACCTGGTACACCGGCGGCGACGCGGGCTACCTGACCTATCCCACGTACCAGCACCCGGCCTGACCGCCCCCGCCCGACAGCCGACACATGCCATCCACGCATTGCGATGTTATCGTTCACAATGTAGGTTCCAGGCAGGAGCGAAGGGCACGCTCCGCCGTCCCCACCGGGTCCGTCGTCCGCTGCCGAGCAGCGGACGCCCCCGGGCACCCCGGCGGGACACCGATCGGACACGTACCGGCCGACAGGACGGCCAGTCGCGGGAGCCGTCCGGTACGTCGAGCCGTTCCGAACCCCACATCGCCACTGATGCCGACGCATGGACGGCAGAGGGAGTTTTCGCGTGATGGTGAGACCCAGATCGGTCGCGGTAGCGGCCCTGCTCGCCCTGACCCTCGGCGGTACGACGCTCGCCGTCGGCGCCGCCGCCAGCTCGTCGGCCGCGTCCGGCGGCGGCGCCACGGCGGCCACGGACGTCGGCGCCGCCGCCTCGACCGCCGGCTGCGGCCGGACCCCGACGCTGACCAGCGGTACGCACACGATCCAGAGCGGCGGCAAGAGCCGCAGCTTCATCCTGCGGCTGCCCGACAACTACGACAACCGCACCCCCCACCGCCTGGTCTTCGGGTTCCACTGGCGGGGCGCCACGGCCACCGACGTCGCCACCGGGCAGACCGTGCAGCGGGACGTCTGGGCGTACTACGGGCTGCTGCGGCTGGCGAACAACAGCACCATCTTCGTCGCCCCGCAGGGCCTCAACAACGGCTGGGCCAACAGCGGCGGCGAGGACGTCACCTTCGTCGACGACATGCTCCGCCGCATCGAGGGGGAGCTCTGCGTCGAGACCACGCAGCGCTTCGCGCTCGGCTTCAGTTGGGGCGGCGGCATGAGTTACGCGCTCGCCTGCGCCCGGCCGGACGTGTTCCGCGCGGTCGCGGTCTACGGCGCCGGCCAGATCAGCGGGTGCAGCGGCGGTACCGGCCGGGTCGCCTACTTCGGGGCGCACGGCATCCGGGACAACGTGCTCACCATCTCCGGTGGACGTACGCTGCGCGACCGCTTCGTCCGCAACAACGGGTGCACCGCCCAGAACCCGCCCGAGCCGGCACAGGGCAGCCTGACCCACCGGAGCACCACCTACTCCGGCTGCGCGGCCGGGTACCCGGTGGTGTGGGCCGCCTTCGACGAGGGCCACATCGCCGCCCCGCAGGACGGCGCCCCCGGTGACAGCGGCTCCCGGACCTGGCTGCCGGGCGAGACGTGGCGGTTCTTCACCCAGTTCGGGGCGAACCCGACGCCCAACCCGACCACTCCGCCGCCCAACCCCACGACTCCGCCGCCGGGCCCGACCACTCCGCCGCCGGGCCCGGCGGGTTGCCGGGTCACCGCCACCGTCAACGCGTGGGGCAACGGCCTGACCGAGGACCTCACCATCACCAACACCGGCAGCACCACGATCAACGGCTGGTCCCTGGTCTTCACCCTGCCCGGCGGGCAGACCATCACCGGCGGCTGGAACGCCACCTACACCCCCACCTCAGGGCAGGTGACGGCCAGGAACGTCGACTACAACGGCGCGCTCGCGCCCAACGCCTCCGTCAGCATCGGCTTCCAGGCCACCCACACGGGCAACACCGCCCGGCCGTCCTCGTTCACCCTCAACGGCGCATCCTGCACGATCGCCTGAGCCGACCACGGCGGCGGGTGCCGGTGGGACCACCCCACCGGCACCCGCCGCCCGGCCACCGCCTCAGCCGACGCTGCGCAGCGGGCCGACCAGCGACTCCACCGGGGCCGGCCGGTCCGTGGCGGCAGCCGGCTCGACGGCGGCACACCGGGCACCGGCACGGGGCACGGTCAGGTCGAGCAGGTACGCGTCGGTCGTGTTCCTGGTGCAGGCGCTACGGTCGTACACGCCGTGGCCCCAGCCCTCGTAGGTGAGCAGGACGGTGGCGTCACGGGCCTGCCGGTGGACGTTGACCGCCCACTCGTACGCGGTCGACGGGTCGTGCCGGGCGTTGAGCAGCAGGATCGTCGGTGCCGTGGTGATCCGCAGCCGCTGCTGCGGATTCACCGTGTCCCCGGACCGGCCGACGCACGACCCGACCGCCTCGGTGGCCAGTGGTGAGCCGCCCATCGCCGGCGCCACCCGGGCGGCCCGCTTAATCAGCGTGGTCAACTCCCGGTGGTCACGCACCGGCATGCTCCAGTCCAGGCAGAACACCGCCGGGAACAGGTGCGCCTTCAGGTAGGGATCGGCCTCCCCGGTCGGCTCCGTCGGGGCGGTGGAGCCGTCCAGCGCCGACAGGAAGTCGGCGAGGGAGGACCAGGTCGGGCCGTAGAAGTCGGCGAAGGCGCGGTCCCGCACCTGCCGGGCGGTGACCGGCGTACCCGATCCGGGGTCGGACAGCTCGCCCCGGTCGGCCCGTCGCAGCAGGCTGCGCCACAGCCGAGGCACGTCCCGGCCGTGCAGCGCACAGGACCCGGTCCGGCCGCACCAGGCCACGAACTCGCGGAACGAGTCCTCGGCGGCTGCCGCCTCGGTCTCGACGAAGCCCCGGGTACCGAGGCTGTGGTCCATGACGCTGTCCAGCACCATCGCCCGGACCCGGTGGCCGTACCGCTCGGCGTACTGCTGGCCGATCAGCGTGCTGTAGGAGAGGCCGAAGTAGCTGATGGTGCGCTCGCCCAACGACCGCCGTACGGCGTCCATGTCCTCGACCACGCTACGGGTGTCCACGTGGTCGTAGAGCGGGCCGGTCAGGGCCCGGCACTCGGCGGCGAACTGCCGGTTGAACCGGGCCAGGCGCGCGAACCCGGCCTGGTTGGCCGGCGTCAGCGAGGGGCGCTGGTCGAGTCGGCCCGGCGGGCACGCCACCTCGGTGCTGCGGGCGATCCCCCGGGGGTCGATGCCCACGATGTCGAACCGCTGCCGCACCTGCGGGCTGAAGTACCGGTCCGCCACCAGGGCGAAGTCCACGCCCGAGCCGCCGGGCCCGCCGATGTTGACGAACAGCACGCCCTCGCGCTCGGCGGGCACGGTCGCCGGGCGGCGGGCCAGCGCGAGGGTGAACGTCTCGCCACCCGGATCGGCCCAGTCCACCGGCATCGGCACCGTGCCGCACTCGACGTCGGCCGCCTCCGGGCACGGTACCCAGGTGATGTCGGCGCGGTAACCACGGTCGCGGTCCCCCGCCCGTGGTCCCGCCCCGGCCGCGCCGGTACCGCTGCCCGCGACGAGCATCCCGGCCGCCACGGCGACGGTGAGCGCCCGCATCCTCGGTCGCACTGATCCCCTCCTTGTTGGTGCTGGTACTCGACAGGTCGGGCGCGGGCGGCAGCCACCGCTGGCCGTCACCTGTCCCGGGGTGCCGTGGGCCCGGCCGTGGATCGGCTGGCCCGGCCGTTCACTGAGCAGGTCTGTCACCGGCCCGGTCGCCGGCAGGATGGGTCCACCGCCAGGCCGGTCTGCCACCGGCCTGGTCGTCAGCAGTTCTGGTCCACCACCGGCCCGGTCTGCCAGCGGGTCCGGTCGGTCGCCGGACCCGGTCGGTCGCCGGGCCCCGTCGGTCGCCGGAGTGGGTCGGTCGCCGGGCGGCGCCGGGTCAGCCGAGCCGGTGGCGGATCGCGTAGCCGGCAGCCTCGGTGCGGTTCCGGGCGCCGATCTTCGCGAAGGCGTTGTTGGTGTGGGTCTTGACGGTGGTCTCGGCGACGAACAGGGCCACCGCGATCTCGGCGTTGGTCCGCCCCTGGGCGATCAGGCCGAGCACCTCCGCCTCCCGCTGGGTCAACCCGTCCGGTAGCCGGTCGCGCGCCGGTGGCGGCGCCGACCGGGTCAGCGCGGCGGCGAGCCGGGCGGAGATCACCGGGTCGAACATCGAGTGGCCGGCGACCGCCGCCCGCAACGCCATGCCGATCTCGGCACGCCCGGCGTCCTTGGTCAGGTAGCCACGGGCCCCGGCCGCGAGCGCCCCGGCGATCGACTCGTCGTCGGCGTACGTGGTCAGCACCACCACCGCGACCTCCGGGAATCGGTCCCGGACCTCGGCGGTCGCGGCGATCCCGTCGAGGACCGGCATCCGCAGGTCCATCAGGACCACGTCCGGCTTCCGGTCGGCGACCAGGTCGAGCGCCTGCCGGCCGTCGCCGGCCGCCCCGACGACGACCACCCCGTCGGTGAGTTCCAGCAGGGCGGTCAGCCCTTCCCGGACGAGTTGCTGGTCGTCGACGACCAGCACCCGCAACGGCTGGTCGGTACGCCCGGTGCGGTCGGTGCGGTCGGTCATGCTGGGCCGCACTGGCATACCCTCCCGGCCCTCGCCGTCACGGCCGTGACCCCCTCGCGGCTCGACCCGCTCGGTGCGGTCGGTCATGCTGGGCCGCACTGGCATGCCCTCCCGGCCCTCGCCGTCGCGGCCGTGGCTCCCCTCCGGCACTGCCCGCTCGGTGCGGTCGGTCATGCTGGCACCTCCACGGTGACTCGCCACGTACCGTCGGCCACGCCCGCCTCCAGGGTCCCACCGACGAGCGCGATCCGTTCCCGGGCTCCGGTCAGCCCGTGCCCACCCGCGCCGTCGCCGGTGGCCGGCCGCACCCGGGTCGGGTCCGGGGCCGGGTTCTGCACGGTGAGCCGTACGGCCGGGCCGTGGTAGTCGAGGGTGACGGTGACCGGGGCGCCCGGGGCGTGCTTGGCCGCGTTGGTCAACGCCTCCCGGGCGGTCCGCAGCAGGGACACCTCGGCCGCCGAGGGCAGGTCTTGAGGGCTGCCCTCGGTACGCAGGGTGACCGTGGCCGCGTGGTCCGCCCGGTGGCCGGCGACGAGGTCGCCGAGCGCCTGGGGCAGCGGCGGTACGTCGGCACGCAGGGCCGCGACCGCCGAGCGGGCCTCGGCCAGGCCGTCGCCGGCCAGTCGGCGGGCCCGGCGGATCCGGGCGGTGGCAGCCACGACGTCCCCCTTCTCGGTCAGTTGCGCCTCGGCGACCTCCAGTTGCACGCCGAGCGCGCCCAGCGAGTGGGCGAGCACGTCGTGCAGTTCCCGGGCGATCCGGGCCCGCTCGTCCAGCGCCGCCGCCCGGGCCTGGGCCTGCTGGGTGCGCGCGGTCTGGTCCAACAGCAGCGCGGTCTGCTCGGCCCGCAGCCGGTACTCGCGTCGGTGCAGGCTGAACAGCACCAGGATGACGATCAGCGCGGGCTGGGTCAGCATCGCCGTCGGTCCGCGACCGGCGAGCCAGAGGCCGGTCAGCAGGACCGCGACGACCGCGCCGGTGAGGGCCAGGATGGCCCACATCGGCATCCGGGGCAGCAGCACGAAGGTGAACAGCGCGCCGTAGAGGAAGATCAGTGCCGCGGCGTTGTCCGGCACGCCCGCGACGGTGGCCGGCAGCAGCGCCGCCAGGGCCAGCGCGGTGCGGGCGAGCCGGGGCCACCGGCGGTCGGTGGCCACGAAGCAGGCCCACCCGGCGAGGCTGACGGCGAGGACCGGCCGCACGCCGGGCTCGGTCGGGGCCAGGTACCGCAGCGACCAGACCAGCAGCGCGCTGAGCACGATGCGGACCAGCCAGCCGGTCTCCGGGTCGTCGGCCTTCAGCAGCCGTACGACCCGGTGGGTCAGCCGACGCAGCCCGTCCACCAGGGTCAACCGCGTTCCCGCACCAGGGTCAGGATCAGGTCCAGCACCAGCAGACGGTAGGCGACGAAGGCCAGTCCCGCCACGCCGAGCACCACCAGGACCGCCATCACCACACGTCCGGTCACCTTGCCCCCCTCCTGTTCGAGCACCCGGTCGATGACCGTGCCGGCCAGCCGGGTGCTCCGGCTGCCCTTCCCGTCGCCGGTCAGCAGATAGTTCGCGGCCCGCACGACGGTGCCGCGCCGGGCAGCCGGGGAGCCGTTCCTCGTGGTGTCGACCTGCTCGTTCATGACCCGAACGTTACGAGCGGGACCGGGTGGACCGGCACCTTCGGAGGGTGGAGATCTGGGTGGAGCCGGCCTGGTGGAGGGGCCTGGGCCGGCCTGGTGGAGGGGTCATCCGGTGCCGGCCGGGGGCCGCTGCGGGCCCAGGTGGCTGCGTTCCCCCTCGTGGTCGAGGATGCACAGGATCTCGGCCGGGCCGCCGTGCGCTCCGAACGCGTGCGGCACCATCGTCGAGAACTCGGCCGCCTCGCCCGTCCGGACCAGGATCGTCCGCTCACCGAGCCGCAGCACCACGGTCCCGGAGAGCACGGTGAACCAGTCCCGCCCGGGGTGCACCCGCAGCTCGGCGGGGACCGGTCGGGTGACGCGCAGCTTCGCCACGGTCATCCCGGCCGGTGCGCCGTGCCGGGTCAGCAGCCAGGTGGTCACGCCACGCTCCTCGTCGCGGTGCGGGCGGATCACCACGTCGTCGTCGGTGCCCGACTCGACGAGCTGGTCGAGGGTGGTGCCCAGCGCCCGCGCGATCGGGGTCAACTGGTCGAGGGCGATCCGCCGGTGACCGGTCTCGATCCGGCTCAGGGTCGACGGGCTCAGGAAGCTGCGCGCCGCCAGCTCGTCCAGCGACCAGCCACGGGCGACCCGCAGCCCCCGGATGCGCTGCCGGACGAGGGCGTCCACCTCACCGTCTTGCTTCATACGCAAGATTGTATGCCGTAAGAGCAAGACGCGGGTACCGTCGCGGCATGGCACACACCCACCTGGCCGAACTGCTCGACCTCGACGCCGACGTCCTGCACGAGTACCACGACACGGTGCTCACCTGGGTCGGCTCGCTCACCCCCGCCCGGCCCCGCGTCGTCGACCTGGGCGCGGGCTCCGGCACCGGTACCCTCGCCCTGGCCCGGCAGTTGCCGGACGCGGAGATCGTCGCGGTCGACGTCGACGACGAGATGCTCGACCACCTCCGGGGCCGGGCGCACGCGCTCGGCGTCGCCGACCGGGTGCACACCGTCCAGGCCGACCTGGACCAGTCCTGGCCGCCGCTGGGCCCCGCCGACCTGATCTGGGCCTCCGCCTCGCTGCACCACCTCGCCGAGCCCGCCCGCGCCCTCACCCGGGCCCACGCGACGCTGCGCCCGGGGGGCCTGTTCGTGGTCACCGAGTTGGACTCCTTCCCCCGGTTCCTGCCCGAGGGGGCCGGGGCGGACCTGGAGGAACGGTGCCACGCCGTGCTCGCCGAGATCCGGGCCGAGAAGGGCCTGCACATGACCGAGGACTGGGCCGCCCGACTGGTCGAGGCGGGCTTCACCGTCGAGGCGGAACGGCGGTTCGACATCGCGCTGCGCGCACCCCTGCCCGCCGCCACCGGTCGCTACGCCCACCTCACCCTGGCCCGGATGCGGCACGGCCTCGACGGGCGGCTCCCCGCACCCGACCTCGCGGCGCTCGACACGATCGCGGCGGGCGTGGCGAGCCGTACCGACCTCACGGTCCGGGCCACCCGGACCGTCTGGCTGGCCCGCCGCCCCTGACCCCACCCGACCGGGCACGGCGCCGTCGGTCCACCGCCGCACGACAGACGAACTCCGGGCACCAGAGTGGTGCCCGGAGTTCGCGACGGAGCGGTCAGAGTGAGGAGTTCACCTCCCGGCGGATCCGGCTGAGCCCGATCAGGCCGCCGCCGGCGACCAGGAGGCCGCCGCCGAGGGCGAGGGCGCCGGTGAGGCTCTGGCCGGTGACGGGCAGACCGTCCTTGCCCTTCCCCTTACCGTTCTCCTTGTCGTTCTCCTTGTCGTTCTCCTTGTCGTTCCAGTTGCCCTTCTCGTGCTCCTTCTTGTGGGGCTCCTCGACGCAGACGGTGACGGTCACCGAGGAGGAGACCACGTTCTGGTAGCGGTACGTGCCGGTGGCCCGCGCCGTGTTGACCACCTTGCCGGCCTTCACGTCCGCCTCGGTGACGACGTACGGGTTGACCGCGTGGCAGTCGGTGCTGGTGCCCGGCGCCAAGGTGGTGCGGTCGCAGACCACCTGACCGGCGGTCGGGTCGTCGACGGCGACGTTGGTGATCGTCACGTTCCCGGTGTTGGTCACCCGGTAGGTGTAGAAGATCTTGTCACCCTTGTGCGCGACGTCGCCGTTCTTGCACTTGTCCTTGCAGTCGGTGTCGACCCGGGCCTTCTTGTCGATCGACAGGCCCGGCCGCGCCACCTTGGTGGTGACGGTGAAGGTCGCCTGGTTGGAGTACACCGTCTGCTCGCGGAACTCGCCGGAGGCGCGGGCCGTGTTGACGATCTGGCCGCGCTCCACGTCTGCCTCGGTCACCGTGTACGTCCCGGTGCAGGTGGTGCTCTCCCCCGGCGCGAGCGAGGTGTCCTCGCACGTGATCCCGGTGACCGTGTCGTCGGTGACGGCGATGTCGGTGATCGAGGCGGTGGTGCCGGTGCTCTCGTTCGTCACGGTGTACGTGTAGGTGACCACGTCACCGACCTTCACACCCTTGGCCGGTGACCCCGTCTTGGTCAGCGTCAGCTTCGGCTTGGGCGTCACCGTGGTGACGGTGAAGGTCGCCTCGTTGGAGGGCACGAGCTGCTCGCCGAAGCGTCCGGTGGCCTGGGCCGTGTTGACGATCTGGCCGCGCTCCACGTCCGCCTCGGTCACCGTGTACGTCCCGGTGCAGGTGGTGCTCTGCCCCGGGACGAGCGAGGTGGCCTGGCACGTGATGCCGGTGACCGTGTCGTCGGTGACGGCGATGGCGGTGATCGGCGTGGCCGTGCCGGTGCTCGCGTTGGTCACGGTGTACGTGTACGTGACCACGTCACCGACCTTCAGCCCACTGGCCGGCGACCCCGTCTTGGTCAGCGTCAGCCTCGGGTTGACCTCCGGGCTGGACGCGGCGCAGGTGTGGGTGAGGACGAAGAAGTCGGCCGTACCGCTGATCACCGCGGTGGCGTTGAGCAGCGTCCAGCCGGCCGGCGTCCGGATCCAGGCCTTGCTCGTGCCGAGGTCGTTGACGATGGCGCTGTTGGGATCGGTGGGAATCGTCAGGGTCACGTTGCCCGTCGGCGTGCTGAACGTCGCCGTGACCGACTGGAAGGTGCCGCTGGTCTGCGGGTTGCCTGGCAGGTTGAACACCCAGACGTCCTGGTTCGGATAGGGCCCGCCGCCCAGGTTCGGATCACAGTTCTGGGTGAAGTTGGCCGCCGTCGTCGGCACGTTCCCCTGGTTGATCTCGATCGTCGTCGCGGCGGCCGCCGGGGCGCCGGCCCCGACCAGCAGGGCCCCCGTCAGCAGTACGAAGGTGGCCAGCCGGGTCCAGAGGCGACCCGGTCTGTGCCGTGCAGAGGTCTCGATCATGTACTCCCCCGTGTGGTGGATGTTGACACCGAGGAAACGATGTGCATACGGGAGAGTCGCGGCGGGTGACGAAGGTTCACCCACAAAGTGGATATTACGGTCAAATCACGTACACGTTCCGAGATGTCGTCCCGGAGAGCGGCAGCGGACGGTCGGCGGGGCCGCAACGGGGGTGGCAGCCCGGCGCACCGGCCCCCGGGCGGGGCCGGTGCGCCGGGAAGCGGATCAGATCAGGCCGGCCCGCAGCGCGTAGGCGACGGCGTGCGAGCGGTTGCGCAGCTTGAGCCGGTGGGTGACGCCGTAGATGACGTTCTTGACGGTCCGCTCCGAGTAGCAGAGCTTGCCGGCGATCTCGTTGGTGTCCAGCCCGTCGGCCATCAACCGCAGCACGTCGACCTCGCGCGGGGTCAGCCCGGAGGCGTTGAGACCGTTCGGGGCGAGCACCTCGCGCTGTAGCCGCTCGATGTGCTTGAGCAGCTCCCCGACCAGGTTCGGCGGCATGACCCCGCCGCCGTTGGCCGCCGCCAGCACGCTGTGCACCAGCCGCTCGCCGGTGACCGCCGCGCGCGGCAGGATGGCGACCACCCGGCACTCCACCGCCGTCAGCAGCTCGCTCTCGGTGATCTCACGGAGCACGAGGACCACCGGCAGGCCGGTCTCCGCAGCCGAGCGGCGCAGCATCGCCACCACGTCCACCGTGAGCTGCTCGCAGGCGAACACGAGCACCTTCGCCCCGGCCCGCTCGTCGGCGGGCAGCAGTTCGACCTCCGGGCAGGAGCGCAGGAAGCTGGCCAGTCCCGCGTGACTGAGCGGTTCTGACGCCTGCAGGATGAGCCCTACCCGTTCCACCGATGCCTCCCGTTGTCGCCGGTCCCGGTGGAGTCTGCGCAACACCCCTTCAGAAAATCTCCACGCCGGTCTTCACGCCCGCCCGTCGACCGTGAAGGTTTGCCCGAGGCGCGGCACCGACGTGCTCAGGAACAGGCGGCGTCCCCCGCCGCCGGGGGAGCCTCCCGCGCCCGGCGGAGCGCCTCGATGTACTTGGGGATCTCCACCACGGCGAGCTCCAGCCGGCCGGGCGCGAGCTGGTCGGCGAAGACCGCCTCGACCACGTCCCGGGCCAGTTCGTCGGGGAGTTCGTCGACCCGCTGGGTGGGCGCGCACTGCCACATGTGGATGATGCGCAGCCGCGCCCGGACCTCGGACAGGGTGCGTTCCAGCCCGGCTATGGCCTCGTCGGCCTGCGCCGCGTCGAGCACGAGCCGCCCCTCGGCGGCGAGCGCGAGCAGGAGTTCGCCCGCGAACGGGCTCGTCGAGGCAGGTGGGTGAGCCGGCACCGGTCGAGTGCACCAGCCCGGTGACCACGGGGGAAGGCCTCGGTCACGGAAGTGCCCCGGGCTCCGGTCTGTTCTGCCCGGACTACCGCCCGGGACGCCCGGACCGGGCCGATCATGACAGGCACCGTGGGCGCGGCGGGGAGAGACTGGACGCGAGGGCGCCCCGCCGGTGGGGCGGGGCGCGCGATCGGGGCCCGACCGATCGGCAGCGGTGGCAACGACCGCCCCGAATCGCGTAGATCTTGAGGGGAGGCCGGTCGGGCGGGCCGGTGGCACGGGGGCGTGGCCGCCGGGCGGCGGGCCAGGTCTCGAAACGGCGGTTGGGGGCGGCGGTGTCGGTGGGGGACGGAGGCGTACGCCTCCAGTTGCTGGGGCCCGTGCGGGCCTGGCGGGACGGGGTCGAACTCCCGCTGGGGTCGGCGCGGCGGATGGCCGTGCTCGGTGTCCTCGCCCTCCGCACCGGGCACGCCGTCTCCCGGGAGCAGCTCGTCACCGCGCTCTGGGGGGAGGCGGCGCCGGCCAGCGCGACCGGCAACATCTACACGTACGTCTCGGCGCTGCGCCACGTGCTGGAGCCGGCCCGGGACCGGTGGGCGGCGGGGCGGCTCCTCAGCTCGGGCGGCGGCTCGTACCAGCTGCACCTGCCCCCGGAGTCCGTCGACGTCGTCCGCTTCGAGTCGCTGCGCGAGGCGGCCCGACGCCACCGGGTCGCCGGGGACACGGCCGCCGAACTGGCCACCGTGGAGTCCGCGCTGCGGCTGTGGCACGGGGTGGCCCTGGCCGGGGTGCCCGGCCCGTTCGCCGAGGCCCAGCGGCTGCGCCTGGCGGAACTGCGGCTCGCCACCACCGAGCGGTACGCCACCCTGCTGGTCGCGGCGGGCCGGCACGAGGAGGCCACGTCGGTCCTGCACGGGCTGGTGGACGCGTACCCCGGCCGGGAGGACCTGCGCAGCATGCTGGCCGACGCGCGGCGGGCGGGTGGCGCGGGCACGGTGGTCGGGCGCCCCGCCGACCCGCCGCCCGGCGTCGACGCGCCCGACGGAGCCGCCCCGACGGCCGGGACCGGCCCGCCCGACCGGGCGGTGCTGATCGGCCGGGACGCCGAGCT